>CAMAVT010000017.1 GCA_945861775.1 Bifidobacterium breve | reverse complement strand
AGACAGTGGAAAAATCGTGATCGGTTCAGGAACGTCGATCCAAGACGGTTCCGTGATCCATTGCACTGCATCCCATGACACCGTGATTGGCGACAATTGTGTAATTGGTCACGGGGTTCACCTTGAAGGGTGCCGCATTGAGTCAGGTTCACTTATCGGTTCACACGCGGTCGTCTTGCATAACGCGGTCGTGGGTCCAACATCTCTCGTCGGCGCCTGTGCTCTCGTGGGAAATAATAAAATAGTTCCCCCGCATGCGCGAGCCTTGGGAGTGCCGGCGACCATTACCGAGGGTGTAATCACCAGTGCCGACATCGATTACTCTGCCCAAATTTATATTCGGAATGCGAGTTGGTACTCAGCGGAACTGCGACTCCTTGATTAGCAGATCATGTGCGCCAGCTGCCATGAGTACCCGCTCCAATTCATCGAATATTTCTGGGTTGCTGGAGATAAGAAGTTTACCAAGATCGTTGTCAATCGGAGCTTCAACTCGACCTCCTGCAAGCGAAACAATCAGTGCACCCGCAGCGTAATCCCAAGGGTTGAGCCCTATCTCGAAATAACCATCAGTGAATCCACTTGCCAGCCAACACAAATCAACAACAGCGCATCCGGATCTTCGGATGTCGGCGATTTGCGGGAGAACGGAGGCAACGACTTCCGCCTGCAATCCGCGACGAACAGGTGAATACCCAAATCCAGTTGCCAGCAGGGCATCTTTGAGTTGGCTACCACGACGGACTTCCAGTACTTGCAACGATCCAGCGTTCACACAAAATGAACCCACACCTGCAATACCGACATAGCTTTTATTTGTTTCAGGAATCGCAATGACCCCCAATCGCACAACCCCGTCGATCTCGACGCCGATGGATACTCCCCAGAGCGGAATTCCAAATAAATAATTGGTGGTTCCATCTAGTGGGTCAATAATCCACCGGACTCCAGAACTCCCAATTCGATTCGAGCCCTCTTCACCCAAAATCGAGTCATTGAGCCTTGATGCCGTTATGAGGTCAACGATTATCGCCTCCGCCCCTCGGTCCATTTCGCTAACGAGGTCAGACCCGCTCGATTTGGTTTCGATATTGAGATCAAGGGGCCTCTCATCCTTCAGAAACGCCCCAGCGCTTTGTGCGCACTGCCAAGCGAGATGGCCAAGTTCATGTCGATTCAATAGAGAATTCAGGGCTGTAAACATGACCTAAGCCTGTCACAGATACTCCGTGGCGGCTTGAACGATGCTCTAACGGTACCGTTCACACGCCATGTTGAAATCTGTGTATGAACCGTATGCCGCAGCGCTGCGACTCAAGGGCGCCGCAAAGTTCTCCGGAGCAGGTTTCATCGCTCGAATTCCCCTAGCCATGGTAGGTCTTGGAATTCTGTTGTTCATCAGCAACACAACGGGCTCATATGCATTCGCAGGTTTCGTCCAAGCCTCATTCACCCTCACGGCAGCTCTAGCAGCCGTTGTTTCAAGTCGAATGAGTGATAGATACGGACAACGAATAGTCCTCATTATTCTGCCAAGTATTTTTTCGGTCACTTTATTTGTATTTGTTTATGCGGTTTCAAACGACTTCCCCCGTTTCTGGCAGACCATTCTCGCTGTGATTGCAGGTGCAACTTTTCCCTCATTTGGATCCTTCGTTCGCACCCGCTGGGCCTATCTTGCGAACAGAAATGAACGTCTTCTGCATAGCGCTTTTGCCTGGGAAAGTATTCTCGATGAACTGATCTTTACCATCGGTCCCCTCGTTGCTGTCGCACTCGCATTCAGCGTCAGTTTTTCTAGTCCGATTTTGGTGGGCGCTGTCATCACGCTCGGCGGTGCTCTGTTGCTGGCCTCTCTTGGCGGGTCATCTCCTCCCCCTTCCCCTCGATCCGAACACAAAAGCCAAGGGACTGCTCTCCGCTTTGGAGGTATGACTCCAACAATCATGGTGGCATTAGGCCTCGGCGCGTTGTTTGGAACTTTCGAGGTTGCGGTGGTTGCTTTTATGAAAGAAGCAGGTACACCCCGACTAGCGGGCCTCACCTTGGCACTGTGGGCTGCCAGTTCCATGGTTGGTGGCCTGGTCTATGGAAGTCGCCATTTGAGCACCCCACTCCCGCGTCAATTGGCCATCGCCACACTCGTCCTGACAATCGTCGTCCTACCGCTGGCCCTCATCACATCCCCTGCCTTGCTGATCGCAGCAGCCACACTCTCCGGGTTCGCAATAGCACCCACGTTAATCGGTGTTTTTTCACTGACCCAGCGGATTGTGCCCTCCCAGTTACTCACGGAGGGGCTCACTCTGACCAATTCGGGTTTAGCCGCTGGGTTTGCTTTGGGTGCTTCCTTGAGTGGAATTCTCGTGGATCGGATCGGGACGTCCTACGCCTTCGGTTTGGGCTCACTGGGTGCAGCCCTTGCTCTGGCGGCTTCTCTATTCGCCCAAAACCGTTGGAGTGCCGCCATCGATTCGCGTAGAGATGACCCCGCGTTAACTGTCCCCGTGCCACTTAATCAGGAACCCATACCGGGACCGGCGCCCGGCGCGTTTCGACCCGAACGTGATGCCAAGTAAGTTAGGCTCGCATTTGATGTAAATTTATAACTCAGTAGTAAACAATGTTCAGTAGTAAACAATGTTAGGAGTATCCCCTGAATCCCCTCAGTCCTCGTGAAGTTCAGCAGCGTGTTCGTGCTGGTGAGTCTCCCGAATTCGTGGCGCAGGAAACAGGCTGGGATATTGACCGCGTGATCCGCTACGCCGAGCCTCCCCTTCGGGAGCGTGCTTACGTCGCTCAATGTGCAAGTGAAGTTCACCTGCACCAGGCCCGGGGAAGCGCCACGTTGGAAATCGTGGTGGGTAATGTCCTTGGGCTTAAACCGGATGAACTCAACTGGGATAGCTCGTACGTGGATGGACAATGGCTAGTTGAGTTACATGAGTCTGGAAATGGCGAAATTGCCCTCTGGTCCTATGAACCGGCAGGTAAATCCGTGAATCCTTTGAATGCGCGAGCTCGGGTATTGATGGGACTTGAGCCAACCCGCGACATTCATTCAGGAACTTCGCGTGAGTCGACAATTATTGTTGACACAAGTTCTGGAAGCGCGCAGCCCAGAGTCGCGTTATCCGATTACACCAACTCGGAACAGAGCGACATCACGCCAGTCAAGTTGAGCGCCGTCCCTGAGTTATTCGCGGTCGAGGAGTTGGAGGCTATTGAACCCGTAGCGGAAATTCCTCACGAGTCGAGAATTCCGCACGAGTCGAGTGCGCCGGCAACAAAGAAGAGGAAGGGTCGCGCGAAAGTTCCCAGTTGGGATGAAATTCTTTTTGGTGCGAGCTCGACCGAAGATTAAGCTGCTTCTGCGCTGTATCACGTGTCAAATGGGAGTGGATTAACGGACATGTGCGCACTATTTGACATATGTTTCGTGAGTCGAGCTCGGTAATGACGCCGACACAGAACTTCATAGGAAGTATCGCTCGAGCTGGAAACATCACCCACTAGTACTTGATCTCCTTCAGTCGTCATTTCGCCATCAACAGTTCGTGCATTGTGCAATGCGCGATTGCCGCACCAGCAGAGTGCTTCAACTTGCAAATACTGAACTCGATCGGCCAGTTCCAATAAGCGGGCCGAACCCGGGAAAAGCTTGGTGCGAAAATCGGTCAGAATTCCAAATGCAAATACGTCGATCGACAGGTCGTCTACCAACTGCGCTATCTGCTCAATCTGCTCTGGTGAATAAAACTGGGCTTCATCACAAATCAAATAGTCAATCCGGTGACCGCTTGAGAGTCTGTCCACGACGAACCGACGCAGATTCAGTTCGTCACTCACTTCAACTGCTGGCACTTCAAGCCCGAGCCGACTCGACAGTACAGATTCCCCCGCCCGATCAAATTTGGTAAAGACCACGCCGGATCTTCCGCGGCTGGCATGGTTGTGATCCGTTTGCAAAGCCAAGGTTGATTTGCCGCAGTCCATCGTTCCCACGAAATAAATCAGCTCGGCCACGCCCGAATAATCCCATGTGGGTCGACCCCACCCTCACTTGGCCATCACGTTACCGACTCTTAGTTGTGCAACCCCGAGTGAAATATTCTCAGTGGAATGACCATTTCCGCTTCAGAGACAGATCCATGTTGTCCCAGAAGTGAAGAGGTCCGAGTATCACAGTTGCTGGATAGCATCGCATCGCTTTCTGAAATGACCATGAAATCACCCAGTCTCTCAATGAAATCAGGGTCAAACAGAGGGAAAAGACCTCCCTGGACCAACTCATCTCGACGAATAACAGAGAAATCTTCACCTAATACTTCCTGCCATCGGATTGCAGTTTCACCAGCGGCACCGGCCCGAGTGTAGATATGACGTGCGCGAGGATCCCCCGCTACTAACCTCACATCAGTCGCCAAATCGGAATTGGATTCGATGTGAACGCGTCGATCAACCGGGCAGGAAACCATTCCGTGATCAGAGGTGATGACCAGGCTGATATCGGACTTCGAATTCTCCGAGATGGCATCAGCAAGACGTGAAATAAAAGAGTCGATCAGATCAAGTTCCGCCAACCATTGAGATGAGCCGGGTCCATACACATGACCAACACGATCCAGATCAGGCCAATACACGTAAGTGAGTGCTGGCGCCGTTGCTACATTCATGCGATCGAGAACAATCCTTTCCATTTCAACAAGATCTGCCGCCCCGAAATACACGCCACCTCGAAGAACAGACTGAGTGAGCCCCGAATTTCGATACTTCTCCCGAGCGATGCTCGCAACATCAATGCCCTGCGCGGCCGCCCATTCAAAGAGTGGCGCCGAGGGCGTCATGGACATTGGGTGCGGTGTCGAACCCCACCTCAGCGGTGCGAGCAGTGAACCCTCTTCTGGCAGAAAAAAACTGGCTCCGACAAAGCCATGTTGGCCGGGGGTTTCACCCGTTCCTAGGGATCCCAGCGCCACCGGCGTGGTACTGGGGAACTGCGTACGCATGGAATGCGCGATTGTTGATCGGGATAAAAAAAGATCGGCCCCAAAATCCTGGAGTTGAGTTTCGCCCAGTCCGTCGACGAGCAACACCACGACATGGGATGACGGCGGTATGGGAACGAATGAATTCGCCGATCCTGCCCAAGTCAAACCAGGGTTGAGCGCATGAATAGCGCTGGGAATTACATCTTTTAGTTCAGAGCCAGAATATAGGTCCGCCTGCTGTTGATCCTGTTTCACGCTGGTCTAGTTTTTATCCGAAACGCTGGCCTGGGACAAAATGTCAGCAAATTCGCGCACCTGGGCGACTGTTTCATCTCCATCGGCTGCCTGTGAAACTCTGAGTGAGAAATCGTCATTAGTTGTGGTGCCAACATATCCATGTTCGGCATCACAATCAGGGTCACCACATGCCGCGGGTTCCAATTCGATGCGGCTGACAGCGCCCCAACCAACAGAGAGAACGACTTCAGAAATTATTGGTCCTTCTGAACCCAATGGGTTCTTCACGACTTGATTAAGTACCACCGTGTCAATCGCGCTGAGACGAACACTCTCGTTAGATGTTGATGCATAAATTTCACCATCATGGTTGTTCTCGTCAGTGTGCGAAACGATAAGTCGGGTGTGCGTCAAAGCCAAAACACTCATATGTCGCCGTAATTCATCGCGCTCAAAAGTGGCTTCTTGATGCACAACGTACGCCAATAACTTCTCGCGCCCCAATGCGTTGTCGAGTGCCTGAAATACCAGTTGCGGATAATAGCCATGTCGCTCAAGATCACTCTGAAGCTGCTGCTCCAGCACACCGGTATTCATTGAGCCCAAGTCTAGGGGTTAGGGTCGTTGCGTGAGTTTACCGAATCAAGAATCCGGACTTTTTTTATATACTGATGAAGTTTCCGACGCTTTGAACAGTGGAGCCCCTATCGTGGCGCTGGAATCCACGATCATTAGCCACGGACTCCCCCGCCCGGAGAATATGCGTGTTGCCCTTGAGGTGGAAAGGATCGTTCGATCTCGGGGCGCGATACCGGCAACGATCGCCATCCTTGATGGCCGGGTTCATATTGGTCTGGCTCAGGACCAACTGGAACAAATAGCAACACGCGACGATGTAGTGAAGACGAGTATTCGCGACCTCGCCACTGTATCGGCGCGCAAAGGATTCGCCGCCACAACCGTTGCGGCCACGAGTCACTTGGCCAATGTCGTGGGCATTGAGGTTTTCGCAACAGGTGGTCTAGGAGGGGTTCACCGATATGCGCGTGAGAGTTGGGATGAATCGGCCGACTTAACGGCGTTGAGTCAACTACCGATCACGATTGTGTGTTCGGGCGTGAAGTCGATACTTGACGTCGGGGCAACCTTGGAACGACTTGAAACCCTCAATGTAGGTGTGATCGTTTATGGGTCCCATCAATTTCCCGGTTTCTACTTGAGCGATTCCGGTTTCTATGTTGACTGGTCACTAAGTGATCCCTCAGAGGTCGCCGATGTCATGGCAGCCCGACGGGCGTTAGCCATCACATCTGGTCTGATCATTGCGAACCCGCTACCTCTGACAAGTCAGCTTGACCCTGATCTGCATGACCAAGTTTTGGTTGAGGGGTTGAAATTGGCGGATTCAAAGAAGATCACCGGTAAAAACGTGACACCTTTTCTTCTCGACCATTTTCACCGAGCAACACACGGTCAGAGTTTGGTGGTCAACACTGAAATCATTGTTCGCAATGCAGACCTTGCCGCTCGCATCGCCGTCGCGAATTCCCGTGACATGACGCAGGCTTAGTTACGCGTGGGTAGCGCATCGGTTCAACTTCTTGGTGATCTAATGGTTGACATTGTCTGTGAAGTGGGGACCCTCGAAGCCCTGTCACATGCCCGAGGTAGTGATTTACCCTCCCGGACAACTCTTAGCCCTGGTGGGAGTGCAGCCAACACCGCCACATGGCTCGCGCGCTCCGGCAACACGGTTTATCTCGTCGGCGCCGTTGGTAATGATCCACTGGGTGACTTTTTAGTAAACTCAATCGGTAGTTCGGGTGTTCACATGTTGGTTCAGCGAGTACCCGGCGAGTTGACGGGTGTCTGTTTGATTCTCAACGAACGTGATGGCCAGCGAACAATGATTCCTAGTGCCGGAGCCAACGCTGCATTTGTCAACTCGCAACCACTCGATCAGTTAGCGTCGCCCGACATCACCCACTTGCACGTATCGGCATACATGCTTTTCCACGAGGTGAGTGGAATTAGCGCACTTAATTACATGGAGACCGCACGCCGAGTCGGTGCAACCATCAGTCTTGACCCTTCGTCAAGCGCCCTGCTTTCGACGAACCGAACCCGATTGTTGGCCGCCCTTGCATTGAGTGACCTTTTACTTGCGAACGCCGATGAAGCGCTCGAAATAACTCGATTACTGCACGTTGATGGCGAAGCGTGCCAAGACATTGATTTGGAACTAATTTCAAGTGCATTAAATCCTTCATCACCCACCGTGGTGGTAACCGATGGCGCAGCACCAGTGCGTGCCCTCGGGAGTTCTCTTCACAATTTCACGATTCCGGTGACAAAAATCGATGCAATCAGGTCAACCACCGGCGCGGGAGACGCCTTCAATGCCGGTTACCTCAACGCGTGGCTGGAAGGCGGCGATATCCCCGCTTCCATCGCGGCAGGCACTATTCTGGCGGCACGTGTACTTGGCGAAGTTGGAGCCACCACACTCACCAGCGATTCGGTGCCCCAATAGGCGCAGTCCATTGAGAGGAAAATGCCCGACCCATGGCCGTGAAAAAGAACGCTGGAACCGGTGGTTCACGCATTATTGACACCAACGTCGCCGACGAAATGCGGGACTCGTTCTTGGAATACGCCTATTCCGTTATTTACTCTCGTGCCCTACCCGATGCCCGTGATGGACTGAAGCCCGTTCAACGAAGAATTCTTTTTCAGATGAATCAGATGGGACTTCGCCCCGATCGCGGCCACGTCAAGAGCGCGCGAGTTGTCGGTGAGGTAATGGGCCGGCTACACCCCCATGGAGATACGGCAATCTATGACGCATTGGTGCGCATGGCGCAGTCCTTCTCGCTTCGGCTCCCACTCATTGATGGCCATGGAAACTTCGGTTCACTCGACGACGGCCCTGCCGCCATGCGCTACACGGAAGCGCGACTGGCTCAAAGCGCCATTGACATGACCGCTGGGATCGATGAAAACGTCGTGGACTTTGCCCCAAATTATGACGGTCGAGAAGTTGAGCCACTTGTGCTTCCGGCGGCCATCCCTAACCTATTGGTGAACGGTGCCAGTGGAATTGCCGTGGGAATGGCCACAAACTTGGCTCCACATAATCTCACTGAGGTAATAAATGCCACGAGATTCCTCTTGGATCACCCACAGGCGACCCTTGACGAACTCATGACATTTATTCCTGGTCCAGATTTTGCCACCGGTGGAGTCATCATTGGTCTTGATGGGATCAGAGATGCCTACGAAACCGGGAGAGGAACATTTAAGATTCGCGCTCGGGCAAAAATCGATCAAATCACTCCCAGAAAACGCGGAATCGTCGTTACTGAACTCCCGGCAAATATCGGACCTGAACGGGTAATCGAACGTGTCAAAGACCTGGTTGTCAGCAAAAAGCTTCAAGGTATCTCAGATATTGTGGATCTCACCGATGGCGATTCCGGGTTGCAGCTTGTTATTGAGTGTAAAAGTGCATTTTCTCCCGAAGCGGTACTCGAACAGCTATACAAACTCACTCCAATGGAAGACTCTTTCAATATCAATGCGGTCGCCCTTGTTGAAGGCCAACCGGTAACCATGGGCCTCAAGCAGATGATTGAGGTCTTCATTGACCATCGGATCAATGTGGTTACAAGACGCAGTCGTTTCCGCAAGGAAGTCGCTGCCAGCAGGCTGCACTTAGTCGACGGTTTACTCATTGCAATTCTTGACATTGACGAGGTCATTCAAGTGATTCGCAACAGCGATGACACCGCTGCCGCGCGAATCCGACTAATGGAGATCTTTGATCTCTCAGAAATCCAGACCAATTACATACTGGAGATGCCTCTTCGCCGGCTCACCAAGTTTTCACGCATCGAGTTGGACAAGGAGGCTGATCAGCTTCGAACAACTATTGAGGAGCTCGATGCTCTACTTGCTAGCGAAGCTCGAATTCGCACACTCGTGTCAACTGAATTAGCCCAGGTGAGTTCAGCACACTCCAGCCCTCGAAGAACCTTACTTCTGGAAGCTACCGGCGCCCCTCAGGTCGCTGCAAATCACTCAATGGAGATAGCCGACGAGGATTGCGTTGTTCTACTATCGAGCACAGGACTGATCGCACGAACAACCGCCATCAGTACCGAAGTGTCACTCGATGGTGGCGCCAATTCCCGCTCAAGCCATGATGTTGTTGTTTCTGCTGCTCGGGCTACCTCTCGTGGTGAATTAGGAGTACTGACATCCCTGGGTAACGTGCACCGCATATCAGTGGTCGATATCCCAGCCATACCCCCGACGACCGGCGTTCCTGGACTCAGCGGCGGCGCGCCTATCGGGGCGTTCCTGACTTTAGAAAAAAATGAGTCGCCCATTTCCGTGCTCAATCTAGATTCACCTTTCGTACTTGGCACGCGTAATGGATTGGTCAAGCGTCTTGCATCAACCCACGCAATCACTCGCGCCACGTGGGATGTAATCGGTTTAGAGGAGGGCGATTCTGTTGTCGGAGCGGTTGCGCTCGATGACCGCAACGCACAACATTGTCAACTGGTGTTCATAAGCGCTGCCGGGCAATTACTTCATTTCCCTGCCAATTCCGTTCGCGCACAGGGCCGGGGAGCGGGAGGTGTCGCCGGGATGAAAGTAACAGATTCACACGTAATCTTTTTTGGTGTGGTTGACTCAAAAACCGCGAATGTCGTGGTGAGTGTTTCTGGTTCTAGTCAAGCACTTCCCGGAACTGAATTGGGCCACGGCAAGGTATCGGAATTCACTCAATATCCCGGTAAAGGCCGGGCAACCTCAGGAGTTCGAGCACATAAGTTCCGGTCCGGGGAAGACACGCTATTGCGAGCCTGGTGCGGCCCCATACCTGCTCGGGCGGCGACTTCAAGTGGGAAAGCTGCGAACCTCCCAAGTCCAGACGGTAAGCGCGATGGTACGGGTGTACAACTCACTCACCCCATTGATGCAATCGGTGGCCCGATCAGTATTCGTCTGGAATCTTGACCTGTGGCTGGCTACACACCATGCAGCATTCTTAATGCGCAAGCACCTCTTGCTGGATCCGCACCGACTTCGCAATCGTGGTTGATTGTTATGCATCAAGGCGCATGGGGTGAACGTCCGGTTGACAGCTTGATATCGCAGGATCTCAAGTCTTGGGCCAATGGAGAAGGTGCCCAAATCCTGATGGCACGCACACCCAAAGGCATTGATCCCTATCCCGAGTCGAGTTTTTTGTTCTCTAATGGCCATGGGGATTTTCTTCGGGGAAAACTCAATTCACAGGGTCTTCCCGACCTCACACATACGCAGCACTCTAAGCCGCTACTCCTGATCTGCACGAACGGCAAACGTGACCAATGTTGCGCTACTTTCGGGCGAAACCTCATCGGCCAATGCAAAGAAGAACTCTCCCATGACTTATACGAGCGGATTCTGGAATGCAGTCACCTCGGTGGTCACCGGTTCGCTCCAACTGCCATTTGGTTACCCGAAAATCTTGTTCTCGGCCGCCTTGAACCGCATGCGGTAACACGCCTACTCGAGCATGGTGCAATGGATTCCCAATTTATTCGGGGTGACACGAAATTATCTCCGGCGGAGCAGGTCGTGCACGCGTTCGCGTGGCCCAAAGAAATCACATTTCTATCGTGTGAACAACGTGACTTAGATTTCCACATCACAGCCGCAGTAAACGGCGCGAACAAATCTTTTGTAGTCACGGCGACACCGATGGCAACGGTGGCCTCCTGCGGTGGTGACCCGAAATCCGACACTTGGTATCAAATGCGCACGGGAAATTAACAATCGGTGGAATTAGATTCCCAGACCGATCTGAATCAAATCCTCGCGGTTGTGAATAGTGGTTCGATCCCTACCGCGAGATTGTCCTAGTTCCTTCTCACGTGCATCGATCCTCTTCCAGCCTGCAAAGTCAATGACCTCAACATTGCGTCCCGCCAACAGTTGGTCAATGATTTCTGAACTTGTCGCTGTCGAACCACCGCTCTTGGAAACTAGTTCATTTACGCACGACACGGCGTCTTTCTTATTTGTACCGATAATTCCCGAGGGACCACGCTTGATCCAACCTGCAACATATGAATTTTCCACACCAACAACCGCACTGTCCACACTGGGAATTACATTGGTGTTCTGGTCAAATGGCACACCCGGCAGGCCTTCGCCGCGGTAACCGATGCTTCGAACAACCATTTGGGATTCGATTTCTTGTACTTCCCCTGAAGCAACTAATTGGCCGTTATCATCGAGTTTCATCTTGGTCACGCTCAAGACACCACGTTCCAAATCTAGGCTCACGGGTGCGCAGTAGAAGTGAAATTGGATGCTTTTGTCCGAATGCGCTTCGCGCTTGGACCAGTCGGACATGACTTCGAGATTTCGGGCAACCACCTTGTTCGAAGCAGCGGCTTGAGCGAAATCTGCGGGTAAGTCCGCCGGATCCACGATCACATCAACCCCCGGAATCTCTCCGAGTTCCTTTAACTCCTTTGTTGTGAAAGTAGCGTGTTCCGGGCCTCGTCGCCCTACAACATGTACCCGGCGAACGGCGCTGCGAGCGAGTGCATCAAGGACGTGTTGGGGAATATCGGTTAATTCCAGTTCAGACACCGGCTTTATCAGGATACGAGTCACATCGACAGCAACATTTCCCAAACCAATTACCGCAACATCACTCGCATATGGCAGATACTCACCAAAATCAATCGCGTCTGGGTGCCCGGTGTACCAGCGCACGAATGCCGTAGCGGCAATACTCATCCCGTGATCTTCGCCCGGAATACCTAATTCCCGGTCAAGTGAAGCTCCGTACGTGTAAACGACGGCGTCATAGTGCTCTTGCAACTCCTGGGCAGATATATCTCGGCCAATCTTCACGTTCCCACGAAAGCGAACTAGCGGGTTTTCAAACGTTTCCGCCAATTTATCCCGAACGGACCTGATCGAATAATGATCGGGGGCAACCCCGTATCGCACCAGGCCAAAAGGTACTGGCAAATAATCATAGACGTCCACTTCAACGTGGTATTCAGATGCGAGATGCTCGGCGGCATAAATGCCCGAAGGTCCAGCACCAATAACCGCGACTCTCATGAACTCCTCATTCCAGATCGTGAATTAGACATCCTGCGGCATCAGTAGTCCGGTGTGAACGTCGAAAATAGCGCCACCAACCACAATTGTCTTCGAAAGTAACGGGTAAGCGCGCACCCGCGTGACGTCAGTCTTCAATGCGCCCAGCTGGTCTGTGGAAGTTCTGATCTCAATACCACGCGAGTTGATACCCGAAGCAGCAAAAATCGCCTCGTGTACATCCTCCTCCTCCGCAGAAGCCATCCGGCACTCAGTGTGTGGCATCACGAGCACGCGATTAACGCCGAGAAGATGATTCGCTAAGACTAAAGTTCGTAGGACGTCTTCCGTCACCCTTGCTCCCGCATTACGCAGAATCTTCACATCACCGGGCATCATGCCGAGAAGTGCCAGTGGATCAATACGTGAATCCATACATGTCACCACCGCCAACCCTCTTCGAGCAACGCCGGTGAGGTCACTATCACTGAATTGCAGTGCGTATTCCTTATTAGCCTCGAGTACATCTGCGAAGTCGGTTTCAAACACATTCGCGTCATTCATCACGCATCAATCCTTTCTCGATCGAGGCCCTGGGCCCCAGACACAATGAATTCCTTTCGAGGGGCAACATCGCTGCCCATCAAGAGGTCAAATATATCGAGGGCATTGTCCGCGTCCGAAAGAGTCATGCGCCGCAAAGTACGATGTGTTGGGTCCATCGTGGTTTCTCGAAGTTGATGGGAGTCCATTTCTCCGAGCCCCTTGTAACGCTGAACGGGGTCTTTGACCCGCTTACCTTGTTTATCCGCTTGCGCCAATGCAGACTTCATTTCCTGATCAGAGTATGTGTACATGACGTCATTGGCCTTGCTACCCGCATTCACTACTTCAATGCGGTGCAATGGCGGGACTGCCGCAAATACCCGACCGTCTTCTAAAAGTGGCCGCATATAGCGATTGATCAGAGTGAGTAACAGACACCGAATATGGGCTCCGTCTACATCGGCATCGGACATTAAAATGATTTTCCCATAACGGGCCTGGTCAAGGTCAAATGAACGACCCGAACCGGCACCGATCACTTGAATAATCGATGCGCATTCCGTATTTTTCAACATGTCAGACAGAGAAGATTTTTGAACGTTGAGGATTTTTCCCCGAATCGGCAGTAATGCTTGGTATTTTGAGTCTCGCGCGGACTTAGCAGTCCCGAGTGCGCTGTCACCTTCAACGATAAACAGTTCAGATTCGGCAACATCAGTGCTGCGGCAGTCAACCAATTTGGCCGGCATCGAGGAGGATTCTAGGGCCGTCTTTCGGCGCTGAGTGTCGCGGTGGCTGCGAGCTGCCACTCGAGCCCGCATTGCATTAGCCACTTTTTCCGCGATTAATCGTGCGGTTGCCTTGTCACCACGCGGAGGCGTCTTCAACCATTTGGTCATTTCCTTTGCAACCACGGCCGACACGATTCGAGTTGCTGCAGGTGTCCCAAGAACTTCTTTGGTCTGACCCTCAAATTGCGGCTCAGCAAGTCGGACCGCGACAACAGCGGTCAATCCCTCACTGACGTCTTCCTTGGTCACACCGTCCTCGCTAGCCCTGAGGATTTTCGATTCTTTCAAATAGTCGTTAAAAACTTTTGTAAGGGCGCGCTCCAGTCCGATCACGTGAGTTCCTCCCTTGGGAGTTGCAATCACGTTAACAAAGGAACGAAGGGTTGATTCATACCCCGTGTTCCAAACCAAACCAATATCGACACCCAAGTCGCGTTGCACTTCTTGACTCGTCATATGGCCCTGATCATCGAGGACGGGAACAGTTTCGGCAAAGTGCCCCGAACCGGTGAGTCGAATAACACCACCAATTTCCTCACCAGAGCTGAGATAGCTGGCATATTCAGCGATTCCACCCTTATGCTGAAAACTCTCTTGCCAGAGGTCCTCGGTGTCGCGCAGATCTGAGAGCCGAAGCGTAAGTCCGGGCACCAAGAAGGAACTCTGAAGTGCGCGGTCGCGCAGGGCTGACCGGTCGTATTGAGCGTCTTTGGTGAAAACCTCATGGTCTGCCCACCAGCGCACGGTAGTGCCACTCTGTGTTCTTGGCGCTTTACCGGTGATATTGAGTCCGCTTTTCTTCGAGAAAGCGCCATGGGGGCCGTCTTCGGCGAAGTCCCCCGGCACACCTCGGCGAAATGACATTGAGTGAATTTTCCCACCGCGAATTACCGAAACATCGAGCCTTGATGACAACGCATTAACCACGGATGCGCCAACGCCATGGAGACCGCCCGAGGCGGCATAGGAACCCCCACCAAACTTTCCACCAGCGTGAAGCTTGGTCATGACAACTTCCACACCCGTGAGCTTCGTTCGCTTCTCGATATCAATAGGAATGCCACGACCGTTGTCGTGGACTTCCGCTGAGCCATCAGGGAGCAGAGTCACAGAGATTTCGGTACAGAATCCGGCTAAAGCTTCATCGACTCCATTATCGACAATCTCCCAAAGGCAGTGCATCAAGCCTCGTGAATCATTTGATCCGATATACATCCCTGGGCGTTTGCGAACCGCCTCTAAACCCTCAAGGACGGCAATATTCTTGGCCGTGTAGTCCGCCGCCGAACCAGCTGGAGCTTTGGGCTTAACCACTGACCCAACCTAGTCTGGCGAAGACCCAGATCACGGGAATGACTCACATCAGTGGATATGCCATCCCCGACTTCGCTATTGGCGAACCTCGGAGCGCCTTTTCACCATGAAGACTGTTTTCATGTTTAAATAACGTCATGTCCGCATCCAGCACCCAGACCTTGGCCCCTGCAACCCTTGCCTCCACCGATCGTTGTGATCGTTGCGGAGCTCAGGCATATGTTCTCGCCGAGCTGCCCGGCGGGTCACAATTGCTATTTTGCGGTCACCATTGGGGTACGCACCAAGAAGCACTGCGACCAAAGTCAGTAAATATTGTCGACGAACTCCATCGCCTCAACCAAGCCCCCTGAAACGGCTTAGTGCGACGCCTTAGTCCAGGTAGTCCCGCAGTACCTGCGAGCGACTTGGGTGGCGCAGCTTTGACATCGTCTTACTTTCAATCTGTCTAATCCGCTCCCGGGTAACTCCATAAACTTTGCCGATTTCGTCAAGTGTTTTGGGTTGCCCATCAGTGAGGCCAAAGCGCATCCGCACCACACCGGCCTCCCGATCACTTAATGTGTCGAGTACTGATTCGAGTTGCTCCTGTAAAAGAGTGAATGAAACTGCATCACTGGGGACTATGGCTTCTGAATCTTCAATCAGATCGCCAAATTCGCTATCGCCTTCCTCGCCGAGAGGAGTATGAAGTGAAATAGGTTCACG
This sequence comes from Bifidobacterium breve, assembly GCA_945861775.1. GTDB lineage: Bacteria > Actinomycetota > Actinomycetes > S36-B12 > S36-B12 > UBA4592. The sequence goes on along the minus strand of CAMAVT010000017.1, from coordinate 8,101 downwards.
GCCGTACTTTTGAACCTCGACCACCTTTTCCGGTGTCATATCCAGTTCCATTGCTAATTCTTCAGGTGTTGGTTCGCGGCCTAGGTCCTGCAACATTTGCCGTTGGACGCGAGCCAGCTTGTTAATCACTTCCACCATATGGACGGGGATTCGAATGGTTCGTGCCTGGTCGGCCATGGCTCGGGTGATTGCCTGGCGAATCCACCATGTCGCATACGTAGAGAATTTGTAACCCTTGGTGTAGTCGAACTTTTCAACAGCCCGGATCAGTCCCAAGTTTCCTTCCTGAATCAAGTCGAGGAAAAGCATGCCTCGACCCGTATAGCGCTTGGCAAGGGAAACGACGAGCCGTAGGTTTGCCTCGAGGAGGTGGTTCTTTGCCCTTCGCCCATCAGTTGCAATCCACTCCATGTCAAGGCGCTTCTTTTTGTCCATCTTGGCGCCTTCGTTGAGCATTTCTTCAGCGAAAAGCCCAGCTTCAATCCTTTTTGCCAGTTCCACTTCCATCTCAGCGTTAAGAAGTGGGACCTTGCCAATTTGCTTTAAATAGTCCTTGACCGGATCTGCCGTTGCCCCAGCTACCGTGACGGTTTGTACTGGCTCATCTGTCTCATCAACGTGTGAGATAGTGAAAGTCGCAGAGTCATCAGAGGCTCCTGCTGGCTCATCTTTTTCGGCATCGGCGAGGTCTTTCTCGAGATCTATTTCCAGATCCTTTTCCAACTCGGCAGCAACCTTCAGATCCGGTTCATCGGAAAGGTCAATCTCAATAATCTCATCACCGATATCGATTACGTCTACAAGTACATCCTCGTCTAGGTCGATCGAGGTCTTACCAGGTTTAGAGACGATTTTGGCGGGCGCAACTTTCTTTGCAGGAGCAGCTTTCTTTGCAGGAGCAGCTTTCTTTGCAGGCGCTACCTTCTTCGCCGGCGCAGCCTTCTTCAGAGGCGCAGGTTTCTTTGCGGGCGCAGCCTTTTTAGCGGGCGCAGCCTTTTTAGTAGCCGGGGGCTTCACGGCTGCCTTCTTCTTCGCCGCTGTGGGCTTCGTGGCGGGTTTCTTAGTGGCTTTCTTGGTGGTTGTCGTCTTTTTCGCTGCAGCTGCCATGTGAGAGTGGGTGCCCTTTCGCCGATGACCCATAACAAGTGCCCGAGTCAAGCCTCTCGGCTTGTTCGGGCGCTCTATCTTGACATGCCGTTCAGCAATGCCCTACGCCGGGGCAACGTAATCGAGCCTTGGCTTGGCCAACCATGACAACCATCGTGCTCCTTTGAGTCAACTCCCGCTCAATTGCCACATTCGCGAGGGAGTCCACGTTGAAATGCCCATTCCATCTGGTCACAACATTGATGCTTTTAGCCCCTGCGGTAGTAAATAAGTGTGAAATATCCATGTTCGGAAAGGGACCGCCTGCGTTCTGGGTGGATTTGAATGATCCATGAAAATCCCATATCCATGAGGGTGATGTTGTGATCGAGACGGTGAACCCTGAAATGGGAATTACCCAACTGAGCGAATCCGAACGCTGGCCCGACTGGCAAATGAGGGGGAGGTTCGTAACTGCGCCTTGCGCTGGCCAGCAGCGCGCAGCTTGCTCAGGGACGTATCGTTCGAAACTCTCCGCAACACTGTTTTCGAGGTCACTCACGGTCGTCACTTCGTAATTGGTTAAACAAATCCGATCCACTTCTTTCCACTCACCACTTTGGGGCCTAAACCACACCCGCATGTGATCAATAAGGCCCGGGCAACCTCTAATTGCCGCATCACAATAATTCTCGGGTCCCGGAATACAAGCCACCGTTAACTTCCAAGCGCAACCTCGACAACGGATCACTTCATTTCGGGTGCTGTTGTCAACCGACGCGGGGAGAATTAGTCCCGCACTCCCCTCATATCGCACGTGATCTGGGTTGGCGAAGACATCAGGATTAGCTGACACATCGGGAACCAGGAAACCAAAGCTAGACACAACAAGTAGGCCAACACTCAGAACAAGAATCAATCTTCCACGGCGGCTGTGTTTCACAACCTGATTGTTATTCGGGAGGCGAAGGGAAACAAGAACATGAATTTTCCCTGTGGAAAAACTCAATTCTCACTCTGTGGAGGTTGTTTCCTCAACTCGGTTGAGTGCATGGCCAACAAATCGTGCAACCTGATCCTCTTCTACCAAGAATCCATCGTGACCAATTGGTGAGATCAAAAGGTGAAGTTCATCTGCGCCTGGTGCGGAATCGACGATGTCTTGTTGCAACCGAAGCGGGAAGAGCCGATCCGAGTCAATTCCTACGACTACGAGTGGCGCCGTAATCGTGTTGAGTGCTTTCTCAACGCCACCACGCCCTTCCCCCAAATCAAATAGCGTCATTGCCCTCGTTAACGCAATGTATGTGTTGGCGTCAAATCGTCGCGCAAGCTTGTCAGCGTGATGGTCAAGATAGGACTCCACGGCAAACAACCCGCCGTTTCGCGGCAGTTCCGTTCCCTGAAGATTTCGGCCAAAACGCACATCGAGTTCAGTCTCACTTCGATAGCTGAGATGGGCAATTCGACGCGCCAAACCCATACCGGCAATTGGCCCTACCGCTGATTCGTAATAGTCACCGTTATTGAAGTGTGGATCTAATTCAATTGCTGTGATTTGAGTGGCGTGAATACCAATTTCCTCGGCACTGACGGCCGCCGTCGAACCTAAAACCAGACCTCCTCGCACAGCATCCGGGTAGCGAACCATCCACTCCAGAACACGCATCCCGCCCAAGGAAGGCCCCAAGATCAATGCATAGGACGAAATTCCCAAAAATCCCATGAGTTCATATTCAACGCGCACCATGTCTGCAATTGTGATCACAGGGAAACGGGATCCCCATGGCTTCGAATCCGGTGCTGCACTAGCGGGACCGGTTGTACCTTGACAACCTCCTAGGACATTAGCGCAGACGACAAAATACTTATCCGTGTCAATTGGGGCTCCGGGACCCACCAAGGAGTTCCACCAACCAGCGGTTGCGTGACCTGAACCCGCCTCCCCGGTTACGTGCGAGTCACCCGTAAGAGCATGTGCAATGTAAATAGCGTTGCTTGCATCATGATTGAGGGCGCCCCAGGTTTGATAGGCGACTCGGACCTGATTAAACACAAATCCCGTATCAGTCGTAAACGGGCCAAAGTCATAAAAAAGCCGTTCACCTTGAGGGAATCCCTCCCGCCAAGCGCCACTGGCGGGAGGGATTCCTTGATAACTCAAGGCTCCATATTCGGTGTGCATTTACTTTTTAGCCGCCGCGAATCCGACCTCAAGGTCAGCCAGGATGTCGGATATTCCTTCAAGACCAACTGCTAGGCGAACGAGCCCTGGTGTAACACCGCTACCCAATTGCTCCTGAGGGGTTAACTGCGAGTGGGTCGTGGACGCAGGGTGAATAACAAGACTTCGCACGTCACCGATATTGGCGACATGGCTGTGAAGGACGAGGCCCTCAACAAATTTCTTTCCCGCCTCGATTCCTCCCACAATCTCAAAACTGAGCACTCCACCTGTTCCCTTGGGTGCGTATTTTTGTCCATTTGCATACCAAGGACTTGAAGTAAGGCCGGCATAGTTCACTGAAACGACCTCAGGTCGCTTCTCCAACCATTGCGCGACAGCCAGTGCATTCTCAGTATGACGCTGGACCCGCAGTGACAGAGTTTCGATTCCTTGGGCAATTAGGAAAGCATTAAATGGGGACACTGCTGCACCAATATCACGCAGCATTTGGACCCGAGCCTTCAAAATGAATGACAAGTTGACGCCGAATGCCCCACCGACACCAAGATCCCGCGCATACACGAGACCGTGATAGCTGGGATCAGGTTGGTTGTAATTCGGGAAGCGGTCTGGGTACTGCGCATAATCGAATGTTCCAGCGTCAACGATCGCACCTGCAACAGCAGTTCCATGTCCGCCTAAATACTTCGTCGCCGAATGAACAACAATGTCGGCGCCAAATTCAAATGGTCGGATCAGGTAAGGAGTTGCCACGGTGTTGTCGACAATCAGTGGCACGCCGAACTCGTGAGCCACTGATGCAACTCCTGAGATGTCCAAAACGTCATTTCTGGGATTGGACAGGGTTTCACCATAAAAAGCCTTGGTGTTAGGGCGAATCGCTGCCTTCCATGATTCTAAATTATCGGCATCTTCGACAAATGAAACTTCGATTCCGAGTTTCGGCAACGTGTAGTGAAACAAGTTGTAGGTTCCGCCATACAGGCTGGCGCTAGAGACAATATGGTCACCAGCCTCAGCGATGTTGAGGATGGCAAGTGTTTCGGCAGCTTGACCACTCGCGACGAGTAACGCAGCCAAACCACCTTCAAGGGCTGCTATGCGATCCTCAACCGCAGCCTGGGTTGGGTTCATGATTCGCGTGTAGATATTTCCCAATTCTTTTAACGCAAAAAGGTTTGCCGCATGTTCGGTGTCTTTAAATACATACGACGTCGTTTGGTAGATCGGAAGTGCGCGAGCACCCGTGGCTTCATCTGGATTTTGTCCAGCGTGAATTTGCTTAGTTTCAAATGTCCATTGATCGGTCATGTCTTACTCCTTTTGATAAGTAATAAATTGGATGAGTGTTTTTGCGCACATGTCCACCATTTCCAGCTGAGTCTGTGCGGAGCACAAATGCTCGAACTTAGCTGAAGGTGCGGGTACAACAACAATGCATGGCAACCTCAATCACTCTGGGGCCCTGCCTTATGCAAGACCCGCGCTTGCCACAATGAATGCGGCCAGGTCTCCACCGGGAGCACCCCACCGCGGTTGGAGGGTTGCCGTCTAGCTAGCCGGGGCTTAACGCTGGACTCTTGACCTATGTTCCACTATAACCATATGGGGTATTTATTGCGACATCGAGCCCGGCCAGACACTGCTCGCGAGTGAGTTCATTGATGCTATCCAGCCAAAACGCCGGCGGCAGCGCATGGTCTAGCGCCGCACGCACCATGGCCGCCAATGAGTAGTCCGGAGCGTCTGTGAACGCTCGATCGAGGCAAAGGTTGGCCATTGCCCCGTTGCCATTAAGCCACCAGCAGATTGCGGCCGTGGTGGCGATGGGTGCACCGTATGTGGCCTGGAGTTGCGGTAAGCCTTGAGTTAGTTTCTTCGCCAATGAACTTCGGTCATAATTACCGTTTGCCATGTCCCACAGGATTGAATCCCGAACCCGAATATCTCCCAGGGCAACTGATAATCGGGCAAGCTCGGACACAAGAAAAGCATCACCTGCTCGTTTCATGAGCTCCTGCACATATTGGCTCTCGGTTTCTCGCCAGACGCCAAGTTCTTTCGGCTTGGGAAGTTCAGGAAACTCCTTGACGTCGATCAACTGAGAAGAATTGCTGGCGCATTCAAGTGCGCGATCTTCCCGCTTGACCCGTGTGTCTTGCGGAATGGAATGTGCTTCACATTCGCCAAGGCATTCGCGTGAATACATACGCTGATCTACTGCAATGAATACATCACCCACGATGATATCCGCGTTTACAATTGCCGACTCAACAATTTCGATGGCCGCGTCAATTCGTGGATCCATACCCCCTAGACACACCATCAGATATGCCTTTTCAGCGTCATAGACTCGACCCGGCTCAATAAAAATTTCCAGATCTGATTGAGTCAAACCATGAGGGCTCAAAAAAGCGGCTATGTCACACCTTTGAACAAGCACAACTTCATTATGTTTTAGCCATCGGATTATCAAACTGTTATCCGGATAAAATCCAAATGAATTGATCAACTCTCGGAGTGTCTCGCCAGCAGCTTGCATAATTGAATCATGTGTTTGCACCATTGACTTCATACAACAAACTTGTCACTTGGTCCACCCTGTACAAGTAATCAAATGAACTGATGTGGATTAACAGGCAGGGCTGTTCAGGGTTGTGCACAGTTGTGGGTCCTACCGGACTAAACCCGAGGATAGATGTCTACGTAATCCCAATATTTAGCAGAGACTCCATCACCAGACGATGCTCCGCGCAATCGTCTACTAACCCAGGGCCAACCATGGTTCTTCGCCCAAGACATGTGATTTAGCACCCGAGAGGGAAAGGCCGGCTGGACAATCTCGCCGCTAGCCCCGAACCGCTGCGAACCACCCCAACCCAAAGCTTGCATCGCAGCCAGCGCCACCAAGGCATGGCCTCGTGGGTTCAAATGGAGCCTGTCGGCATCCCACACTGCTGGATCATTGAAGATCTCCATATCCCAGAAATCCACGAGATAGCAGCCGTAGGCCTCCGCAATCGCCAGATTGGCTGACCGCAGGCCCACAAATCGATCACGAATCAGACCCATGACCTTCGAATTGCGTGATGAATCACCAAAAGAGAAAAGCAAAACGTCATGACCGGCTGAACGCAACTCTCGAACGACGCGTTCAATCTCCGTTGCCTTGAGATCCAGATCAAATGAGCCCCGCATGGCGTCATTGATTCCACCGGCGAAGGACACCAATGCCGGATTCAGCTCGAGGGCACGAGGTAGTTGTTCGTCCACCATTTGCGGTAACAATCGGCCACGAATTGCAAGATTTGCGTAATGGAGTGGTTCATTTTGAGTGCAGTATTCGTCGGCTAATTTTCCCGCCAAACGATCAGCCCAACCGAGATACAGTCCGTTGACACCCAGATCACCTACGCCTTCGGTGAAACTGTCTCCAATGCCTACGAACGATTTCCATTTCTTAGCCTGTGTTTCAATCACGACGATGAATCCCCGTTCGCAAATGTTCCCGATATTGTGCATGAAGAAGTTGTGCATGAAAAGACCCGGCCGCCGAAGGCTTCCCCTCCCGCGACGACCGGGTTAGGAAAACCCTAGCGGGTGGCCAGCGCATATCTCAACGGGACACTACTTTTGAGGTGAGAAATTTTGGAGTGCAAAAACTTACTTTGCGGACACCTTGGCCAAGGCCTGACCAGCCTTTCGGTACCAAGCGATTAGGGCCACAACACCGATGATTATTTGCGGGATAAAACTCGCTGCTCGCCAAACAAGATCTGCGGCCGTGGCGGCACCCGTTGTAGCCCCGAAGCTCACCAGAAGTGCGATCAGGGCCGCATCCACCGTTCCCAATCCACCTGGAGTGATCGGAATCATCAGTCCGATTTGAGCGATCGCAAAGGCCGCAAATGCAGCGGCGAATGAAGTTCCCGCACTATCCCAGCCTTCGACTCCACGCAAGGCCACATAGAGGATTAAGAATTGCGTAAATGAAACGGCGATCTGCGCCGCGGTAAGTGCACCCCAGCGACGTTTGAGAACGTCATACATATCCGAGCGGAATTTAACGATAGGCGCCTGCAAATCAATGGTTGCCAGAGCCTTTATTTTCTTTCGAAATGGATTTATGACCTTGTTGGCGAAAGCTCCGATTTTGACCGCCAATGGTTCAGAGCGCATGACGAGCACGAAAACGATCACGACTACCGCCAAGATGGCAATCCCCAAAATGCCCGTTACGGCATGCGTGTTGCCACCAAGACCAAAAAGGGTGATTGCCACGACGCCCAACACGGGGAAAAACAAGGTGACAAAAGTGCTCCACAAGCCAACGGCGGTTATTGCCGCGGTAGCACTTGTTCCTGAAATCCCGAATGTATTCAACATGCCAAATTGCACGGCTAGGCCAACCGCGCCCCCACCGGGTACTCCATTACTGATCGCAAACGCTGCTTGGTTGACCTGCTGGGACCGCCAATACTTCAAGCCCGGTGTTGCCGCAAGAAACGGAAGACCGTAAGTGAGCAAATACACCAGCACGCAGACAACAATCAAGAAAATAGCCAGGGCGCTCATGGCCTCGAGCGCGGTGAGCGCGTCCGAATAACTACCAATCTGCGGGATCACTTTCCAAAAAATTAGGATGATAAAAGCCAGACCGACAAGGCCCAGGATGATCGATTTCTTTTTATCCAGTCCACCCGGACTTGACTTGGGCTCGGGAACTACCTGATCTGAATCCATGGGCGTACTCTGCCATATCAATTGCTAAATATGCCCAAAAAGGCACATTCAAGATCCCAAATAAGAGCTGTTTGCCTCGAACCG
>CAMAVT010000016.1 GCA_945861775.1 Bifidobacterium breve | reverse complement strand
CTTGCAGTCCGTGAGTTTCAACGGGGTGTGGGTGTTAGCGCTGATGGAATCTGTGCCCAGGAAACACTGCGTTCATTTGAACGACTCTCACGTTCGATCATTGGTGGGGACTCAGGGGCATTGCGTGAGCACGCATCCCTTGCATCATTACGGACGGGAATCGCAGATAAAGTGATCGTCATTGACCCCGGTGAGAGTGTCCACCCGGAATTGACCTACGCGATATGCATTCGCATTGAGGGTCGGTTGGCTGCCCTAGGAACTCAAGTACTTCTGACAAGACCGGAAATTCCCATCGTGCACAAAACCCAGTCAACGCACGCGGAGTTTGCGAACAACATGGACGCAGACATTGTGATCTCACTGCATCTTGATCAAGTGGACAGCCCGAAACCCAATGGAATTTCCGTTTACTATTTTGGTTCACCCAATGGTGGGATCCATTCCCCCGGTGGTCGTATTTTGGCGGGGTTAATCAATGAGGAACTCATCAGCAGAACTGATCGCAAGGACTGCTTGATTCACGCAAGAACGTGGGACCTGCTGCGGTTCACCCAGATGCCAACCGTTCGCATTGAACTTGGCTATATGTCTAACGTCGGAGATGCTAAACGCTTAACCTCAGAGGCCTTCCACGACGCTGTGGCTGAAGGAGTTGTTGCTGCCCTTACGACCTTTTGCTCTCCCCGATAGGCCAGATCAACCTCACGAGAAAACCCAGTCCAACACCAATACCAATCAATAGCGCTGCCGAGAAGAATCTTTTCACCTCGCACCTCCCATGTGAAAGAATACGCGAATGAGTAAATGGAGTGGATACACCCACCGGGTTCGCTATAGCGAAGTTGACCCTCAGAGCATTGTGTTCAATTCCCGTTACATGGAGTTCTTTGATGCCGCAAATGTTGAATTCTTCCGTTCGTTCGGCTACCCAATAGATGTTATGTCCGCCACCGGGCTGGATCCGGTTGTCGTTGAAGTGAATATCCGTTATCACGCATCGGTACGAATGGATCAGCTGCTTCATATTGACGTGAATTGCTCTCGGTTGGGGAACACCAGTTATGACTTAGGTTTTGAGGTGCGAATTAAGGATCCAGGAACAGGCTCACTTTCAGAAAATGCTGCTACTTCAGCGACGATCAGTTACGTGAATATTGATCAAGAGACCCGCAAGTCAACACCAATTCCACCTGAATTCAGAAGTTTCCTCGGGTCAGCCAAGTAAAGGTCACACCACAAGTTGTGTGATGGGCGCAAACAATTCATTAATTTGATTCGTGCGCAACATAGTCAATGCAACAAGAACTAATAGCAGTCCCGTTGTTCCCATTATCTGTGCCGGTATTCGGATTCGATTTGGCGGGAAAACCATGATCACCGCTACAAGGGCTCCGACAACTAACCCGCCAAAATGCGCCCGCCAGTCGACTCCTGGGGAAAAGAATCCGATCGCCACGTTGATGATTAGTAGGAACAACACTTGCTTAATGTCATAACGTAATCGTCGCCCTGCAACGATCAAGGCACCCATCAAACCAAAGATCGCACCTGAGGCCCCAACGGAAACTGTTTGCACATCCGAGAACCAGTACGAGGCGACGGAACCACCGAGTGCTGCGAGAAGGTATAACACGATAAATCGTGTGTGCCCGAGTATCCGCTCAAGGGTTGGACCAAGAAAAAACAGCACATACATGTTGAATGCAATATGGATGAATGAACCGTGCAGGAAAGCGCTCGTAAATAGTCGCCACCATTCGCCGTCTTGGGCGATTGCGATGGGATACATACCGTATTCGACCGCTACTTCATTTACGCCCTGGACATATTGAATCGCGAACAGAACAATGTTCAGACCAATAAGGAAGTAGGTAACCCTCGGAGTGCTAACCAATGCACCACCAGCAACCGTTTTAGGAGCTGGTGGCACATTAGTTGTCATGCAGTCTGGACATCGGTATCCGACAGGTGCAGCAATCATGCATTCGGTGCAAATTGGTTTTTCACACCGTGAACACGAGATACGCGTTGGTCGATCCGTGTGCCGATAGCAAGAGGGGGTTTCTTCCACTGAATTTAGCTACGGACAATCTCAATCGATTCAATCACAACGTCTGACTTGGGGCGGTCTCCTGATCCGGTTTCAACGGCAGCGATTGCGTCAACAACATCACGCCCGGCTTGATCGGCCACTTCACCAAAGATTGTGTGCTTGAAATTCAGCCATGTGGTTGCAGCAACGGTAATGAAAAACTGCGACCCATTGGTGTTCGGTCCGGCATTGGCCATAGCCAGCAGGTAAGGCTTATCAAATGTGAGTTCTGGGTGCGGTTCATCATTGAAGCGGTAGCCCGGTCCACCGGTTCCGGTGCCTAGTGGGTCTCCACCCTGGATCATGAAACCAGGAATAATCCGATGAAAGACAACGTCCTTGTACAACGGTGCTGAGGTCTTCGCACTGACGCGGGCGTCGGTCCATTCCTTGGTTCCCTCTGACAGCCCGGTGAAATTTTCCACTGTTTTCGGTGCGTGATCAGGGAAAAGATTGCAAGTGATATCGCCAAGATTTGTATGAATAATCGCTTGTAGTGTCATGTGCTGATCTTTCCACGCCACCCTCAAGGCTATTCGCGCGGGCGCGCCTTTATTGCCTAATAAAATCACAAGTAAAAACTTGTGGAGCTTAGGAGACTCGAACTCCTGACATCTGCCTTGCAAAGGCAGCGCTCTACCAACTGAGCTAAAGCCCCTCGTATTGCGGGATTTGCACCAAACCAGCGTGACCTGTTTTCGGCGCAAAGGAGATGCTAGCGCAGGTCCTGATTGGCCCCTACCTCAGACCACAGGTCGTCGTCCGATTCAACTTCGGTGACCTTTCGGTACACCAGGTACCCGACACCCGCTAAGAGGATAAGTAACAGCAACTTCTTCATGCGTCCAAGATACACCGCTGCCCCAATAAGGCAAAAACCCTGGTTGCCCGGCTTGAAAATCCGAAGAATCCGGGGTGCCCGCGCGAGTGATTGGGTGGGCCCAGATGGACTTGAACCATCGACCTCTTCCTTATCAGGGAAGCGCTCTAACCAAGCTGAGCTATGGGCCCGAAATAGCGTGCCGAGACTACCTGACTCCCCCTCGGTGACTTTTCGGGGGCACGGGCATTACAGGTATACCAGGCAAATTGGGTAGTGATCGTTCTCGGCTGCAACAAGGATGGCCTTGAATGTCACTTCCGAGTAAGCGTGCCCACCACTACTTTGTGATTGTTAAAGGGGTCGGAAGCCGGTGATACTGAGTAATACACCCGCCAACTATTGGAACCTGTCGGTATCGCTGAAGGATCAAGGGAGTTCACGGTAGTGGGCGTTAATGCGTTGTTGTCTACCGACCACGTGAGCCCGTCCTTGGAAGTTGCGGCATAAAGGCGTTGAGGTGGGGTTCCCGGTCCGGTAGAGACCAGTGCGATCCAGTTACCGTCGGTGGCTTGAATGACATCAGAGTCGACATAACCACCCGTGAATCGGTAGCCAGAATCTAACGCGAATTGTGTTCCCGATGCATCTGTCGATGTGGCGCTGACAATTGCCTCTCCGGATTGAGAGGAAGGTGAATTGCTAAGAAGGCTTTGAGGAATTTTACATTTTTTTAGTGCCTTCTTGTCTTTGGCTGTCAGTGTCGCCCCGTTGGCAATCACTTCGACTCGTTTTTTGCCAATGACTTTTGCGAGGCATATGAATTGTGCCTTTGTTGGTCCGCTCGTCGGCGCCACAACGGGTTCTGTCGGCTTGGTTACCCAATACAAGCGAACCCGGCCGTCGGGGAGCACAACTGAATCGGGGACACCCCATGCCTTCTGTTCTGGGGGTGATGTGAATCCAAGATTTGAGGTCGGACCTAATTGTGGAATGCCGGCCGAGTTATAGGTAACGCTCGCAGTCGCTATCGACTTTGCCCCAGCAGTTGGTTGAATGAAATAGGCACGCATTGAACCGTCAACCAATGTCACTTGGGTGTAGTCCGTTCCGAAACCGAAAGGAAGTGGTGCTCCCGTGCAATTACCCGAAGTAGGACATAGCGACATACTCCAACCGCCTCCATTGAGGCCACCGCTATAAAAGACACGGTCAGTGCTCCCCGAGACATTCATGGCAAACGGACTTACTCCCTCTAGGCCGGTGTCCTTGTCGCCCTGAAGCGTGTATGAGTCTGCGAAAACAGGGGACATTGTCACTGCACTGATAGCCAAGGCCGCAATTGATGCAATTGTCTTTATGTACATGGATGGGAGAATACATGCGAGAAAATGAACTCACAACTGAATTTTTATTCACCTTTCTGGCAGGTAAGCATCGGGTTTTATTGATGCCCCGATAGCCTTGGCAGGTGAAGGGAATAATTCTTGCGGGGGGAACGGGGAGTCGGCTGTGGCCGATCACCAAGGGGGTTAGCAAGCAGTTACTCCCGGTCTATGACAAGCCGATGCTGCACTACCCTCTGGCCACCTTGATGGCCGCTGGAATCCGGGAAATTTTGGTTATTACGACCCCTGAGGACTCCGAATCCTTCTCGCGATTGTTGGGTGACGGCTCGGCATGGGGAATGAGTATTAGTTTCGCAACTCAACCAAAACCTGAAGGCTTGGCCCAAGCTTTTTTGATTGGTGAAAAGTTTTTAGACGGAGACTCCGCCGCGTTGATTTTGGGTGACAATCTTTTCTATGGTCCGTCATTGGGACGTAAGCTTGCTGACTTGACTTCGGTGGTTGGTGCTCATGTTTTTGCCTACGAAGTAGCCAACCCCAGTGAATACGGCGTGGTCGCATTTGATGAAGCTGGGGTTGCAACTTCCATTGAAGAAAAACCAGTCAACCCACGGAGTTCTTATGCTGTCCCGGGTTTGTATTTCTATGACAACACGGTTGTTGAGGTAGCAAAGTCCATTAAGCCTTCTGCCCGCGGTGAATTAGAAATCACTGCTGTGAACGACCAATACTTGCAGGCAGGTTTACTTAAGGTTGCAGTTATAGAACGTGGGACCGCTTGGTTGGACACGGGAACATTCCGTTCCTTGCAGGATGCTGGTGAGTTTGTTCGCGTAATGGAAGACCGCACCGGAACCAAAGTCGGTTGCGTTGAAGAAATCGCGTGGCGAAATGGTTGGATCACTTCCGCACAATTGTTAGAACTCGCCCAACCGTTGCTGAAAAGTGGTTACGGCGATTACCTAGTTGCGCTCGCTAACAAGTAATTGATGGGAAGTATCGGCGTTTAAACGTCTTCGGTGAGAACAACCTCAACGCCCCCTGTAATACCAACGGTGAGGTTGTACAGGATTGTAAACAGGCCCGCGAGCGCTGAGATGAGAACAATTTCAACCGAGGCGACAATTAGGGTTGCGCCGATCACTTGCCAAAATCCCAGTGAAGTAATCAAATCAAGTCCACTCGTGCTACCGACAACGTCGGTGACGGTCCCTGAGAGTGATTCGATTACGCCCGTGCGGTCCAGAATGAACCAAACGGCTGTGACCGCTACGACGAGAACAATGCCGATCGCGAGAGAAAGAATGAAGGCCGCTTTGGTCACCGACCAGGGGTCAAACCTGGATACGTAAAGGCGTGCCCGCCGCGGACTCCCACTCACTCGCTTGCCTGACCTTCGACTTCTTCCGCTACCTCAGTCGATGCTAACTCTTCGCCTTCAACGATTTCTTCTTCATCTTCCGTTCCCTTGGCAACGGCTACAACACTGACGTCTTCACCTAGGCGCATCATGCGCACACCCATGGTGTCCCGACCTGAGGCACGAATCTCGTCAACCTTGGTACGGATGACAACGCCATTTGACGCGATGGCGAAAATTTGATCGGTTTCCGCGCAGACCATGGCGCCAACTAGTTCACCCCGTTCTTCGGGCAACTTCATTGCGCGCACACCCTTAATGCCACGTCCTTTTGCTGCCCACTCATCAACGGAGGTTCGCTTAGCAAACCCACCGTCGGTGATGGTGACAACGAAGGTTCCGGGGGTGACAACATCCATTGATAACAGTGCGTCGTCGCCGCGGAAGCGCATTCCAATTACACCACCGGTTGCCCGACCAGTTGGTCGTAATGTTTCGTCATTGGCTGTGAAACGCGCTGATAGACCCTTTCTGGAGACCAGAAGTAGATCGTCGGTTTCTGACACTAGTCGTGCACCGATCAGTTCGTCACCCTCGTGCAGGTTGATCGCAATGATTCCACCTTGACGATTGGTGTCGTATTCACTCAATCGAGTTTTTTTGACTAATCCGGACCTGGTTGACAACACAAGGTAGTCACCAGCGGCGTAGTCGGGAATTGCTAAGACCTGCGCAATAGTTTCATCTGGTTGGAACGCCAACAGATTAGCAACATGTTGCCCGCGTGCATCACGTCCTGTTTCAGGCAACTGATAAGCCTTCGCACGGTAGACCCGACCAAGATTGGTGAAGAAAAGGATCCAATGGTGGGTGGTACTGACAAACATGTGCTCAACTACATCGTCTTGACGAAGGTTTGCACCTTTGACTCCACGACCACCGCGGCGTTGGGATCGATACAGGTCACTGAGGGTTCGTTTGGCATAACCACCGGAAGTGATTGTGACAACGACGTCTTCGACTGCAATAAGGTCTTCGTCGGTGACGTCACCGTCCCAGGCGACAATTTCGGTTCGACGCTCGTCACCGAACTTGTCAGAGATCTCCGTGAGTTCATCGCTGACAATGGTTCGTTGACGCTGATCCGATGCCAAGATGTCGTTGTAGTCAGCGATCTTGTTCATGAGTTCTTCGTGTTCATCAATTATCTTCTGGCGCTCCAATGCGGCCAGACGACGTAGCTGCATGTCCAGGATTGCTACTGCTTGGATCTCATCAATGCTGAGAAGGTCAATCAGACCGGAGCGGGCTTCATCAACGGTTGCACTTGCACGAATCAATGCGATAACAGCATCAAGTGCGTCAAGAGCTTTTAGGTAACCACTGAGGATATGCGCACGCTCTTCAGCTTTGCGTAAACGGAAGCGGGTGCGTCGTTGGATTACTTCAATTTGATGTAGTACCCAGTAACTCAGGAACTGCTCTAGAGTCAACGTGCGTGGCACCGAGTCAACAAGTGCCAACATATTGGCACCAAAGTTGTCTTGGAGTTGGGTGTGCTTAAACAACTGGTTCAACACAACCTGGGCTACAGCATCTCGTTTGAGTTCAACGATCAGACGCATTCCGGTACGTGATGAAGAGTCATCACGCACGTCCGAGATCCCTGTGAGCTTTCCATCACTGACAAGTTCAGCGATGCGAAGCAGAAGATTGTCAGGGTTTACCTGATAAGGCAACGCGGTGACAACCAAAATCTGCCGGCCGCGCTTGTCTTCGTCGACGGTGACCACCGCGCGCATCGTGATTGATCCACGACCGGTGCGTTGGGCGTCTTCGATTCCTTTACGGCCAACAATGAGTGCACCGGTTGGGAAGTCTGGTCCTTTGACCAGTTCCATGAGTGCGCTTTGACGTTCTTCAACCGTTGATTCCGGATGGGTTAGTAACCATTGCGCACCTGCAGCAATCTCGCGCAGGTTGTGCGGTGGAATATTCGTGGCCATTCCGACGGCAATACCGGAACTCCCGTTGACCAAAAGGTTGGGGAACCGACTAGGGAGAACGGACGGTTCCAGGGTGCGACCGTCATAGTTTGGTTGGAAATCGACGGTATCTTCATCGATATCGCGAACCATTTCCATGGCAAGTGGTGCCATGCGGCACTCGGTGTAACGCTGGGCCGCGGGGGGATCGTTGCCTGGTGAGCCGAAGTTTCCTTGTCCTTGAACAAGTGGGTAGCGCAGTGACCATGGTTGAGCCAAGCGCACGAGTGCGTCATAGATCGCAGTGTCACCGTGTGGATGGAAGTTACCCATGACGTCGCCGACCACGCGAGCGCTTTTGGAGAAGTTACGGTCAGGGCGGTAGCCACCGTCATACATCGCGTAAAGGACACGGCGATGGACCGGCTTTAGGCCGTCTCTCACGTCTGGCAGTGCTCGCGAAACGATTACTGACATGGAGTAATCAAGATAGGAACGCTGCATTTCAGTCTGCAGGTCAACCGGTTCAATCCGGCCGTGGCTGCTGACCTCTTCGACTTCTACTTCAATGTCGTCTGACACTTTATTCTCCGTTAATTAGTTTCTTGTTTAAATGTCGAGAAAGCGAACGTCGCGGGCGTTTTGTTGAATGAAATTTCGGCGTGACTCAACATCTTCACCCATGAGCACACTGAACATTTCATCTGCTTGGGCTGCGTCATCGAGTGTTACCTGCAAAAGCACCCGCTCCGCCGGGTTCATGGTGGTGTCCCAGAGTTCATCGGCGTTCATCTCACCAAGACCCTTGTAACGTTGTATTGACTCTTCTTTAGGGAGCCGTTTTCCGGCGGCAAGTCCTGCCTCGATGAGGGCATCTTTTTCGCGATCGGAATATGCAAAGTCTGCAGTTTCACGCGACCATTTGATTTTGAACAATGGTGGTTGGGCCAAGAAAACATGACCAGTTTCAACCAATGGGCGCATAAAGCGGAAAAGAAAAGTTAAGAGAAGTGTGCGGATGTGTTGTCCGTCAACGTCAGCGTCAGCCATGAGTACAACTTTGTGGTAACGCAGACGGTTTAGGTCGAATTCTTCTTGGATACCGGTACCGAAAGCTGAGATCAACGCTTGTACTTCGGTATTTTGAAGTACTTTGTCAATCCGAGCTTTTTCAACGTTGATGATTTTGCCACGGATTGGCAAGATTGCTTGGGTGCGCGGGTCACGGCCTTGGCGTGCTGAACCACCCGCACTGTCACCTTCCACAATAAAGACTTCACACTCTTCAGGTTCACGACTGGAACAGTCAATAAGTTTTCCGGGCATGCCGGCGCCGCCGAGGAGTCCCTTTCGGTTGCGGGCTAGATCACGTGCTTTACGGGCTGCGATTCGCGCCGTTGCCGCGTTCATTGACTTTCGCGCAATCTCTTTACCTTCGGCTGGATTTTGTTCAAACCAAGCACCTAGTTGGTCATTAACCACTTTCTGGACGAAGGCTTTCATTTCAGTGTTACCCAGTTTAGTTTTCGTTTGACCTTCAAACTGTGGGTCGACTAGTTTCACACTGACAATCGCGGTGAGTCCTTCGCGAATATCTTCGCCAGAAAGATTGGTGTCTTTCTCTTTGAGAATATTCCACTCACGTGAGAATTTATTGACCAGCGATGTGAGTGCTGTGCGGAAACCCTCTTCGTGGGTTCCGCCCTCGGTTGTATTGATCGTGTTTGCGAACGTGTACACCGACTCGGCATAGGTGTTATTCCATTGCATTGAAATTTCAGCGCTAAGAGTTTTGTTTTCGTTCTCAGCCACGAGATCAATGACGGTGGGGTTTGCCACACCTTTACTGGCATTGATGTGACGAACGAAGTCAGAAATTCCACCTTCATACATATAGGAGACGTGGCGGAGCGCTTCAATGACCTCGGTTGGGTTTTCGGGATCAATGACGGTGAATGAACCGGGTCGCTCGTCGGTGAGCTCCAACTTCAAACCACGGTTGAGAAACGCCATCTCTTGAAAGCGACGGGCCAAGGTTGTGAAGTCATAGGTTGTGGTCTCAAAAATCTCACCATCGGCCCAGAACGTGACCGTTGTCCCGGTGCGATCTGTTACTTCACCTTTGTCGAGGGGTGCTACGGGTACTCCGTACTTGTAGTGCTGGCGGTAGACATTGCCTTCACGATGAATTTCAACGGCTAAGTCGGTTGAGAGTGCGTTGACAACGGAGACTCCCACACCGTGAAGTCCACCGGAGACCGAATACCCGCTGCCACCAAATTTCCCGCCAGCGTGGAGGACGGTCAGAACGACCTCAACAGCTGGTTTTTTCTCAATGGGGTGCTCATCGACCGGGATCCCGCGGCCATCATCGATTACCCGAATTGCACCGTCGGGGAGGATTGTGACCGAGATTTCGGTCGCGTAGCCGGCTAGAGCCTCGTCAACGGCGTTATCAACCACTTCGTAGACCAAATGGTGTAGTCCACGCTCACCGGTCGAACCGATGTACATACCGGGGCGTTTACGAACCGCGTCGAGTCCTTCCAGAACCTGGATCGCACTGGCGTCATAGGTCATGTGGGGCCCTCCAAGGAGTGAGATGAACAGTGGGCAAAGCACTGAAAGTTGCAAGATTCAGTCTACCCTGAACTTCCGACATCACCTAGCCCATAAACGCCAATCAGGACATAAATGGGACCTGTGACCCCCTAGTTGCCAGTAGGTGTACGAATTAGTGCCCAAAATCCGTCTTATTTCGCGCTAGGGGTCAAATTCGGCTAACCATGGCCGAGTCCTAATAGACTAGTTGTACGTGTCCCGTGGCCCTCGACCGGCAACATGCCAGGCCCCTTTTTTCCAGGATGGGCTCTGGGGGCCATAGATAGAAATCTTGGTCACGACACCATCACCCACTTCCCCAGCAATTTTGGCCATAATCTGGTTCTGGAGCAGGCGTAACTGGGTGGCCCAGGCCGTCGATTCAGCAGTAAGCCGCAGGGTTCCTTCCTCAAAGCCGGCTGGAACGCAGTGGTCTGCGATCTCTGGACCGACAATTTGGGCCCATGAATTCAATAACTTAGCCATTGAGCTCTCTTGTTCCCAACCACTCTCAATCACTAATTTTTCCACAGCGCTGCCAAGAAGTTCTGGGTCACGGCCACTTCGTGTGGATTTGCGGGTCTTTTTGGCAGGTGCACCTTTGGTTGTCCGCCTGAGTAGTCGATCTGCCGCTTGTGCTTGTTCCTCTGGTGTGATTTCTTCACTCATGAGATGCCCCAACGTTGGTGACGGTACCGAGTGACACCTGAAAACGCGCTCCACCTAGTTCGGCTGGGACATCAGATTCCACGGCCGCGGTGATAAATACTTGTGGTGCATTCTTTGTCAGTTCTAAAATTGTGGACCGTCGCATGACGTCAAGTTCAGCAAAAACATCGTCGAGGATAAGGATGGGTTCAATCCCATCAGCTTTGAGCACATCAGCGCTTGCAACACGTAGTGCTAACGCTGCGGACCAGCTCTCACCGTGTGAGGCATAACCTTTCAGCGGTAACTCACCCAGTCCAATAAAAAGTTCGTCGCGGTGGGGACCAACCAGTGTCACTCCACGAATAAGTTCATCTTTTTTTCGTGTGGCTAACTCTTCGCGTATTCGATCGTGAATATCACTTTGAGTGAGTTGCTCAACGTCACTCTCGGTCAAATACTTTGATTGATAATCAAGGGTTATTTCCGATGAACTAACAGCGTTTTCACCACCACTGATTGAGTGGTAGCGAGTGCGAATGAACGGCTTTAAGTCTCTAATGAATTGAATTCGAGTATGTGTGATTTCGGCACCGAGTTTGGCTAATTGTTCGTCCCACACATCAAGAGTGCTGTCAATGTTGTCACGGTTAAAGGATTTCAAAAGTGCATTACGTTGACGTAATACTTTTTCGTAGTCAGTTTTCACCCCTGAGAATCTAGGGCTGCGTTGAATTAAGGTGTGATCCATAAAATTTCGTCGTTCACTTGGATCACCTTTAACTAAAGCTAAATCTTCTGGGGCAAACATAATGACGCGGACAATTCCTAAAATATCTCGCACCCGGGGGAGTGGGGATCGATTTATTTTTGCTCGATTAGTTTTCCCTGGTGAAATTTCTAAGTCGATTGCAACAGCACGATCTTCTTCATTAATCCGTGCCCTGATAACGGCTGATGCTTTTCCCGCACTGACTAGCGGGTTTTCGCTTGCGACTCGATGTGAGGTTAATGTGGCTAAGTAATAGATCGCTTCAACGATATTTGTTTTACCTTGACCGTTTTGGCCAATGAGAACATTTACTCCTGGAACGAATTCGACTAATACTTCATTGTATGAACGAAAACTGTCAAGATGAAGGGCTTGCACCCACATGAGTCAGCCCGTCAAACGTACGGGCATTAACAGATAGCGGTAGTCCGCTGGCATGTCTGTGTTCTCATTCGTTACACCGGTGATAACCGCTGGTTTTGTTGCTAATGTAAATGAGAAGCGTGCTTTCGGTGCGTCAATAGCGTTGAGTCCGTCGAGTAAATAACCGGGATTAAATGCAATCTCGATAGGGTCACCCTCGACTTCGACCTCAAGGACTTCATTTGCTTGAGCGTCGTCACCTGAACCGGCACGCATGTGGATTTCTCCATTGCTGAAATTCATCCGGATTGGTGTATTACGTTCAGCCACGAGAGCTACACGTTTTACCGCATTCACTAATTCTGCCGTGTTAACTACCGCAGTTGTTGAACTTTCGTTAGGTAGCAGTGATCGGTACTTGGGGAATTCTCCGTCAAGTAACCGTGTTGTTGTGCGCATTCCTTCTGCCTCAAAACCAATGAGTTTTTCTCCATCGGGTGCTATAGCTAGTTCAACAACCTTGGCTGAACCCATACTTTTAGCCGCATCAGCTAAAATACGAGCGGGGATTAAAGTGTTGAGTTCTATTGACGTTTTTGTCGGCGACCATGGGAATGTTCGGACCGCTAATCGATATCTATCGGTTGCAGCCAAAGTAATGTTGGATCCGTCGATCTCCATGCGAATACCGGTGAGCACGGGGATTGTGTCATCTTTTCCGGCGGCAATTGCAACCTGTGCGACTGCTTCGGCGAATACATCACCATCAACGTTACCTGCTGTGGTTGGCATATCAGGTAATGCTGGGTAATCCTCAACCGGAAGTGTTGGGAGCGTAAAGGAACTACGCCCACATTCAATGAGAACTCGATTACCTTCTAATTTAAGAACAACGGGTGCGGCGGGAAGAGCCTTAGTAATGTCAGCGAGAAGTCGGCCGGAGACGAGGGCTTTACCTGGCTCAATAACATCAACATTTACGTGTACACGGGCTGAGATTTCATAATCAAAACTTGACAGTGTTAATGACTCCTGCTCAGCAATCAACATCACTCCTGAGAGAACAGGCATGGAAGGTCGCGATGGCAGGGTTCGTGCAGCCCACGTAACAGCTTGCGCCAACGTGTCCCGCTCGACTCGTATGTGCATTTTCCTCGTGCCCCTGTCTAAAACGATTAATTAAGCAAAGGCTTAGTGTGCCCTATCTACATATTTTTTGTAAGAGCAACCATGTTGTATGTGAACGAAAGCCAGATCCACATCAGGGGCCTTATGAGTATTTATAAACTTAAACTATTGATATAGGTAGTAGTAGTCATAGGTCCTGTTGATACTGGGGAAAACGCGAATTCCATGAGTAATGTATGCGTGTCTAAGGGCGGTTGTTATGTGGATATCCCTGGTCGCAGTATAAATGTTTGTGGATAACTACGGTGTGTGATCAATATTTCCCCATAAACATGGTTTCTTATCCACAGCACTTCCATTATTTGCACCAATTTACGTAATCTGTCCACAGGTCGTCCACAAATGGGGATAGCCACGTGTTTTAGTATTTTCACACAGTTATCTACAGGTTTATCCACAAGGTTTATCCACAACTGTTGATAATGTGGGGATGGAGTTTATTTGTGGGACTCGAGTTAATTTAGGTGCGTTAAAATCATAACGATTACATAGGTCGAGGTTGGGACTTAATCCGGCTAGTGAGATCCGTCACCTGGTTGTACATTGTGCGCTTCTCAGCCATGAGTTCCCGAATTTTCCGGTCAGCGTGCATGACCGTTGTATGGTCGCGACCACCAAATGCTTGTCCAATTTTTGGTAGGGAAAGGTCTGTGAGTTCACGGCAGAGATACATAGAAATTTGTCGCGCTGTGACCAGGGTGCGGCTACGGCTAGCACCACAAAGCTCCTCGATACTCACACCGAAATAGGAAGCACAAGCACCCATGATTTGGGCGGCTGTAATTTCAGGCCCAACATCTGATGGCAGTAGGTCTTTGAGGACCGCCTCTGTGATCGCTAAATCGACAGGTTGTTGATTAAGAGATGCGAAGGCTGTCACTCGAATAAGGGCACCTTCAAGTTCACGAATATTTGTGGAGATTTTTGATGCGATGTACTCCAACACCTCAGGCGGGGCAATCAATCTTTCTTGGGTGCTCTTTTTACGAAGAATCGCGATGCGGGTCTCTAAGTCAGGAGGTTGTACGTCAGTGATCAGGCCCCACTCAAAACGTGAACGCATTCTGTCTTCGAAGTCAGGCAGCTGTTTAGGGGGTAGGTCACTAGTTATAACAATTTGTTTATTTGCGTTATGTAAAGTGTTGAACGTATGGAAAAACTCTTCCTGTGTCTGGACTTTTCCGCTCAGAAACTGAATGTCGTCAACGAGTAACACGTCAATATCTCGGTAGCGGCGCTGGAAACTCGCGGCTTTGTCGTCGCGAATACTGTTGATGAATTCATTGGTGAATTCTTCGGAACTGATGTAGCGAACGTGTGTTCCTTTAAATAAAGTTTTCGTGTAGTGACCGATGGCGTGCAGTAGGTGGGTCTTACCAAGTCCTGATCCACCATAGATAAACAAGGGGTTATAAGACTTAGCTGGTTGTTCAGCGACCGCAACAGCTGCAGCATGAGCGAAACGGTTGCTTGTTCCAATAACGAAAGTATCAAAGGTGTATTTGTTGTTGAGGCGTCCAAACTCTTCTTTGTTACTCGGTGAACCCATGCCAGGCCGGTCAAAGTTTCCTTCACGGATGTTGCCACGGCTGGGTTCAGATGCCTGTGCATCATCGGCATATGTGGAGTCGGCCACTTCATCCGTTAAATCTTCATCGATGGTGGGTGCAATGGAAGGGTCAACGGTAACAGCGAGGCGAATAGCTCGGCCCAGGATCGCACTGAGTGCGCTGCTTACCAATGGGCGAAGGCGGGTCTCTAGGACATCTTTTGTGAATTCGTTGGGAGCAGCGATTAAAACAGTGTCTTCAACTAAACCTAAAGGTTGGGTGAGGGAGACAAAAGCTTTCTGTTGTGGACTGAGGGTGCCATCAGAGAGGGAATTCAAGGCGGCATTCCACATAGCTGTTAGTTCGTTATCCCCAGCCATTTGACCTCAACAATCCGAAATTAGATTAATTTATCCACATGCTTATCCACAGGTGTGGACGAAGGTCATACCCTACAACGATCCTAATGATTTTGACAAGTCAATATGAGAATTTAGGTGTGACCAGGTGTGTTTAAACCTGAGATCTTCACAAAGAGTGATAGGCAAACAGTGCCCATAGTCGTGATGCCCATAGTCGTGGTTTTCGGGGGTTGGGTTTGACCCGAGTTTGGCCATGGCGTAACCTTCGGGGGCGAATCACTCTGGTAACAGAGTAAGAGTGACATTACAAGGAGAATCATGAAGCGTACCTTCCAGCCCAATACTCGCCGTCGGGCAAAGACCCACGGTTTTCGGCTGCGTATGAGCACGCGTGCCGGTCGCAGCATCCTGGCTGCTCGTCGTGGCAAAGGGCGCACCCGCCTTTCAGCTTAAGTGTGTTCGCGTCCTGAGTGGTCATACCAGGGTGCTTAGGTAAAGGTTGATCATGCTGGCATCCCAGCACCGAATGCGGAGTACGC
Source organism: Bifidobacterium breve (assembly GCA_945861775.1). Taxonomy (GTDB): domain Bacteria; phylum Actinomycetota; class Actinomycetes; order S36-B12; family S36-B12; genus UBA4592. The sequence continues at coordinate 8,470 of CAMAVT010000016.1, read as the reverse complement.
GCGATTTTCAATCCGTACGCCGAAATGGAAAAAAGGTCCTTATTCCGGGATTAGTCATTCATATTTATCTGGGAATGTATGGCGCTACACCAAGCCGAGTAGGGCTCACCGTTGGTAAAGACTGTGGAAATGCCGTTCAGCGACATCGGGTTAGCCGTCGAGTGAGGGCCACCATGGGGCCCGTTCTGGGTCTTTTACCCGCTGGCACCGGATTAGTAGTCAAAGCACTCCCCCAAGTTCACACGTTAGATCTGGACCCTGAGGTGATAACAGAGGCGCTTTTGTTAAAGGTAAACCGATGAATGGGTTGAAAAGCTTGTTAAGTGGAATTCTGTGGGTGTGGGACCACAGCCTTGGCTGGTTGGTTCGACTGGTTTTCCTAGCCCTAATTCGGGTCTACCAACTATCGATTTCACCGCTACTCGCACCTAGTTGCCGCTTCTATCCAAGCTGCTCCGCATACGCTTTAGGGAGTATCCGCATACACGGATCTGCCAAGGGTTTAGCCTTGGCCACGGTTCGCCTAATACGGTGTAACCCTTGGAACGGTGGAGGCTTGAATCCAGTGCCTGAAAAAGGGCGCTGGGTATCGGATATTTATCCGGATGGTCGGCCACGAATAAGCACGGACGGAGAACATGTTCATTCTTGATTGGCTTCGTACTGGAGTCAGCTGGGTCCTAGTTCAGTTCCATACTTTGCTGAGCAACTTTATGGATCCCAATAGTGGTTGGACGTGGGCATTCTCGATCGTCGGGCTCGTCATCGTTATTCGTATTTTGTTGATTCCACTTTTTGTCAAGCAAATTAAGGCGCAACGCAACCTGCAGATTATTCAGCCGCAGATGAAAGAGATTCAGAAGAAATACGCTGGGGATAAAGAGCGTCAATCAAAAGAAATGATGAAGCTTTATAAGGAAACTGGGACAAATCCACTTGCGTCCTGTTTACCAATCCTGTTGCAAGCTCCGATCTTTTTCGCACTATTTAGTGTCCTTCAAGGTATTGCAATGTTGCAACCTGAAGGCGTGTTCAACTGGGAAAAATATGAACCATTGATGTACAACGCACATGATGCATCGATCTGGGGTGTGCCACTTTATGGAACTTTCCTCAACGCTAGTGAAGTAGCCGTCGATGGCTTCAGTCCAACAGCAACCAAGATCCTTGCAAGTATTCTCATTGTGTTAATGAGTGGGACGACTTTCCTTACTCAGCGTCAATTGATCGTGAAGAACACCGCACCGGGTAACCCAATGGTTCGTCAACAAAAAATCCTTTTGTATGTATTCCCCATCGTTTTCGCCGTCGGTGGTATCAACTTCCCGATCGGTGTTTTGATCTACTGGTTCACCACAAACCTGTGGACCATGGGACAACAGTTCTGGGTTATTCGCAACAACCCCCAGCCTGGAACCCCGGCTTTTGAGGCACTGGAGTCCCGAAAAAATGCAAAGCTTGCTCGTAAAGGTGGAGTCAGCACTGATGTCGAAGTTACCGACATAGTGTCGGTAACCCCGGAGCGAGTCCAACCTAAACGCACAACTAAAAGTAGAAGAAGTCCGAATAAAAAGAAGAGCTAACCTGTGGGTCAAAAAATTGACCGTAAAATTAACTTATTGAAGGTAGAGAGTGAGTACGTCCATGAGTGAATCATCTGCAACGGATGCAAAACAATTAGATCAAGAGGGCGATGTAGCAGCCGACTACTTGGAAGGCCTACTCGACATTTGTGACCTTGACGGCGACATTGATATTGAGGTTGACGGTAGTCGGGCGCGCGTGTCCATTGTTGAGGTTGAAAAAGGTGAGCTGTCGCACCTGATCGGTGATGACGGTGAGGTACTTCAATCACTGCAGGAGCTATCCCGACTAGCTGCAGCGCGCGAGACCGGTGAGCGCTCACGACTCATGCTTGACATCGCCGGCTACCGGGGCAAGCAAAAGCTGGTTCTCGAGGAAGCTGCCAAGACCGCGTGCGCTGAGGCAGAGCGTACTTCAGCCCCTGTTCGCATGGCTCCCATGAACCCTTATGAGCGCAAGGTGGTCCATGACATTGTGGGAACTCTGGGTCTTGCGAGTGAATCCGAAGGTGATGAACCCAATCGCCGAGTGGTTATTCGGGTTTCCTAACCTATGGTTTCCCGTGAAACATCGGGTGAGTTACCCCCTTGGCTTAGCCCATTTAAACCTGAATTAGAGCGATACCAAGAGGTATTAGCTGGGCCAGGGCTTGATCGGGGTCTGATGGGCCCGCGTGAAATGCCTCGCCTATGGGATCGACATATTCTCAATTGCGCCGTGGTCGCCGAGCCCGCACTGGGTCTTATTCCCCAGGGCGCCCTCGTAGCTGACGTTGGGTCCGGGGCGGGCCTGCCAGGATTAGTGTGGGCGATCATTCGTCCAGATCTCACCATGATTCTGATTGAGCCACTTCTACGCCGGGCAACCTTTTTGACCGAAGCGGTCATTGACCTTGGATTAACAGATCGAGTCACCGTGCTACGAGCCCGGGCCGAAAAAGTAATAACAACACCTAATTGGACCGGCGTGGACATTGTGACCGCGCGGGCTGTCGCTCCGATGGAACGATTGCTGGGCTGGACCATGCCTTTACTTAAACCCGTTGGTGACCTAATTGCGCTCAAAGGCTCTAGTGCCCAAAGTGAAATTGATGAGGCCGCCCAGGCAATCAGCCAATATAGGATCACCGAAATCTCCGTGTTGACCTGCGGAGCCGGCGTGGTGGAACCGGAGACGACGGTGGTGCGGGCCCGGCGAACAGGCGCTTAAGTAAATACGACACAATGGCCCGGTGCCACAGCAACCCGATCCCCGTGAAAAACCCTCAGGCCTTGGTTGGCCGGTCGATGTTTCCCGTGAAACATTAGAAGTGAATCCCGAGGAAATGGGTAAAAATGCCGGCTTAGGGTGGCCCACGTGACCCGAATCATCACGATTTCAAACCAAAAAGGTGGGGTGGGTAAAACCACCACGACCGTGAACATTGCCGCAGCCATGGCACTAGCGGGCAAGAGTGCGCTCGTTATTGATATGGATCCACAGGGTAATGCGACCACGGCTTTGGGAATCGACCACTCTGAGGGAACCCCGGGAGTTTACGATGTATTAATGGGGGATGCTTCCCTATCCGATGTCATTACCCAGTGCCCCGATATCCCTAACCTCTTCGGAATCGCGGCGACAATTGACCTGGCCGGAGCCGAAGTGGAGCTGGTTTCCACCCCGAATCGGGAGCACCGGTTACGCGAAGAAATTGACCTCCTACTCACCACACGAAATTTTGACTACATTTTCTTAGACTGCCCACCCAGCCTTGGATTACTCACCCTCAATGGGTTAGTGGCGGCCCGTGAGGTCCTTCTCCCGATCCAGTGCGAGTACTACGCATTGGAAGGGCTCTCCCAACTATTAAAAACCGTGGAAATGATTAAAGCTCATCTCAATCCGGATTTGGAAGTCACCGCGGTGATTTTGACCATGTATGACGGTCGCACCCGGCTGGCCAGTCAGGTGGCAGATGAAGTTCGTAGTCATTTTGGTGCACGGGTTTTGGACACGATTATCCCTCGAAATGTTCGAGTCTCCGAGGCGCCGTCCTATGGTCAAACAGTTCTCACCTATGACCCAACCTCTTCTGGTGCGATTTCCTACCGGGAAGCCGCCGCCCAACTCGATAGTATAATCGTTTAATCCACAGGTTATAAACAAGTTATCCACAAATAGGAGTGATGATGGCAGCAGCACCACGCGGACTCGGTAAAGGTCTCGGCGCGCTCATTCCCACCGAAGCACCGGCAAAAAACCCGGGCACGGCACCGAATTCACGCAAAAGTGAATCCGCCTCACCGGCCACCTACCTCGAATTGCCCATTGACTCAATTACACCCAACCCGGTACAACCACGCACGGTGTTCGACGAAGAGGCACTCGAGGAGCTCGTGTTTTCTATCAAAACAATTGGACTACTACAACCGATCGTTGTGCGTGTATCAAAAACAGGTTCCTATGAACTTGTTGCGGGTGAGCGGCGACTTCGAGCCAGCAAATTAGCGGGTGTTAAAAACATTCCAGCAATTATTCGCAACACCGAAGACTCAAACATGCTGCGTGATGCGTTACTGGAAAATTTGCACCGATCAAACCTCAACGCGTTAGAAGAAGCCGCCGCCTACTCTCAAATGTTGTCCGACTTTGATTGCACGCAAGATGAATTAGCCAAACGAATTGGGCGATCCCGTCCTCAGGTAACAAACACAATCCGGTTGTTGAAATTACCAACAAGTGTTCAGCAAAAAGTCGCAGCGGGAGTGCTCAGTGCAGGTCATGCACGTGCTTTACTCAGTTTGGATTCTCCTGAGGCAATGGATCACATGGCCGCGCGTATTGTAAAAGAGGGATTAAGTGTTCGTAGTGTTGAAGAAATCATTGCGATAGCTGCACCGAAAGGAAAGTCTTCGGGTAAAGGGGCAAAGAAAAAAGGACGTTCAGAAGAACTTGAAGAAGCACTCAGGGTTCTCAATGAACGAATAACGGATGCAACAGATACCCGGGTAAAATTTGAAGGCTTTGCAAAGAAAAATTCACAAGGAAAAATTGTTATTGAATGCGCGGATATTTCTGACGCACGGCGAATTGCCGAACTACTTGATCCCAGTTAAATTGATCCGAGTTAGTTGGAACGGGTGACTGCCTGCGCTACTAGATCGGCAAAAACACCACCAACGCTGAGACCCGCAGCTTCAATTGCCTGGGGGACGAGTGAAGTCTCGGTCATACCGGGTGCGATATTCACTTCCAAAAACCAAATGGTCCCGTATGAATCCACGATCAGATCGGTGCGCGAAATATCTCGCAGCCCAAGGGATTTATGCACCGTGACCGCGTATTCGCTCACTCGCTGGACAACATCAGCGTTAAGTCGACAAGGCACAAAAAACTCGGTCGCACCAGCCGTATAGCGCGCGTCAAAGTCATAAACCCCACTCATGGGCACGATCTCTACCGGAGGTAATGCGGTAGCTTCCTCACCAATGTCGATCACCGTAACAGCAAGTTCTGTGCCACTAACAGCGCTCTGAAGCATAACCCGATCCCCGTAACCGAAGGCGTCAACCAGAGCCGGGGCTACCTGCTCCGCTTCGGTGCATAAGCGAACACCCAACGCAGAGCCACCACTGATTGGTTTAACAACAAGGGGCAATCCAATACCCTCGATAACCGTCTCCAAGATTCGTGGGGCACCCATTTCACGAAAGAAGCTTTGGGGGAAAGCGACGAACTTTGGCGCGCTTGCATTGGGCACCAGGCCTGAGGCAACACCTTTATCAAATGATCGAGCAGCACTAGCTGCACTACTGCCAACGAATGGAATTCCCTTTAATTCCAACATGGATCGGAGGGTTGCATCTTCACCTATTGCCCCGTGAATCAAGGGGACGACAACGTCAAATGAATGAACACCTGAGGCCGACCCCAATGAATCAAGGAATTCCCCATTAAGGTCAACTTCAACAATCTCAGCATCGGTCATTGTGTCGCGCAGCGCTTCAGCCACCCGTCGGCCTGAGCGAAGTGAAACATCGCGTTCAGCATTGAGGCCGCCGGAAAGAATTGCTATTCGCATGTGTTCCTTAAAATAAATCAGAATTAGGGTTAAGTTGCGGTCGGGAATTCCCATTCGTTTCATCGGAACTAGTGACTCCGAAAGTATTAACCAGATCAAGTTCGGCTTCGATAACTCCTGCCAAACGACGAACACCTTCCTCGATACGCGAAGGCTCGGGGTAGCAGTAGGAGAGCCGTAAATTGTGAGCCCCTTGGCCATCGGCATAAAAACCGGTTCCAGGAACGTAGGCAACCAATGAACTGATCGCCCGCGGCAACATGGTGGTGGCGTTAAGTTGATGTGGAAGGGTCACCCACGAGTAGAACCCACCTTTGGGCACGGTCCACGTTGTCCCTGCAGGCATCAAAGCTTGCATTGATTGAAGGAGTGAGTCACGCCGTTCCCGATACAACTCTTGGAAAACCTTGATTTGTTGTTGCCACGGCTGCTCAGCCAAATAGCGAGACACGGTCAACTGTGAAAAGTTACTGGGGCACAGTGTCGCTGCTTCAGCGGCGAGAACCAATTTCTCCCGGACACCGTGGGGCGCAATAACCCAACCAACCCGTAAACCCGAAGCAATAATTTTTGAGAAAGAACCGAGGTAAATCACGCCTTGGTCATCAAGGGATCGGATCGCTTGCGGTGGCTCACCCTCAAAGCCGAGTAACCCGTAAGGATCATCTTCCAAAATAGGCACGTTGAATTCTTGGGCGATTGCCAGGATTTCTTGGCGACGTTGGAAACTTTGGGTCAGCCCTGCAGGGTTATGAAATGAGGGGATCGTGTAAATGAGTTTGACCGGTGAGTCACTAGCGCGCGCGGTAACCAATGCCTCACGCAAAGCTTGTGGATCCAACCCCTCTGAATCCATGGCAACGTGAACAACATTGCACTGATAGCTACGGAATACTCCTAGGGCACCTACATAGGAGGGTGATTCGACAAGGACCGTGTCCCCTGGGTCACAAAATATTTTGGTAACGAGATCAAGTCCCATTTGCGAACCGGCTGTGACAACGACATCGTCAGGGTGAGAACGAACACCGACCAGACCAGAAATCTCGAGAATCTGCTCCCGCAGAGTTTGATCGCCTTGACCCGAGCCGTACTGCAAAGCCACCGCACCCTGCTCACGAACAACCCGAGCGGCGATCTCGGCAAAACGATCGGAATCCAACGCAGAAACGAAGGGCATACCGCCAGCGAGGGAAACCACTTCAGGCCGGGACGCGACGGCAAATAGTGCGCGAATCGCGGATGCGGTCAAACCTTGGGCACGTTGAGCGTAGGAGTCGATCCAAGGATCCATCCGATTGCCAGCCATGCGCAACAGCGTAGTGCGTAAATAAAGAATCTGGTGAAGCAGGAGTTACCCGTGTTACTGGACGACACGCATGATCACGTTAAAACCTAAATCACAAGAATGTAGTTTGTCCCCAACTGGGGAAAGGCTGTGTAAAAGTGTGAAACCCCTCATAACTTTTCCACAATTTTTTGGGGTTTTCGTAACGAATGTTATTAGTGATACAGGAATTACTTCCAGCGAGTTGCGAGCCCAAACCCGACCATAATGAATGCAAAGCCAATTCCTACATTCAGCAGAGCGTTGAGGTCCCCACCAATACTGTTCATAATGGGCACATCAGGGCCAGCAATGTAGAAAACCACCAAATAGGTCAAGCCAATCACAAATGAGGCAACCATGGTGGGTGCGAGCCAAGCAGGGGATCCCAGCCGTGCGACCTTACGCTCACCCATTTTCTGCTCGGGTGTAAACGCGTTCTTCTTACGTCGCTTGGACTCTGGCACCGGATTCTCCCTAATGTCAATTCACGTTCATTTTAAGCTCGTGCGCAAGTGCTCGTACGCAACGGTAACCATACCCTGCCATACTTCCCCACGTGAGTGTGCCGCGGATTCTCGTGATTGATAATTATGACTCTTTCGTGTTCAATCTTGTCCAATATTTAGCCCAATTGGGTGCCGATGTCACGGTAAAACGGAACCAAGATGTCACCGTGGAAGAAGCGATTTCCTATGACGGAGTGTTGATTTCACCAGGCCCAGGTACCCCACAGGATGCTGGAATGTGTTTGGAAATTGTGAAGGGGGCAAATGGTGCAGTCCCCATTTTTGGGGTGTGCCTTGGACACCAAGTGATCGCTGAAGCTTTTGGTGGCGTGATTAGTCGAGCCCCGGAACTCCTCCATGGAAAAACTTCGCAGATCTCACACACCGGAAAAAGCGTGATGAACACGCTGCCAGAGAACTTCACGGCCACGAGGTACCACTCACTTGCCTTGGATCCAGACACGGTACCCGAGACGCTCACCGTGACGGCAGTTTCTGAAACCGGTGTGATCATGGGCGTTAAACACGTGTCACTACCGATTGAAGGCGTGCAATTCCACCCTGAGTCAGTTCTTACCGAGGGTGGTCACGAAATGCTCGCCAATTGGTTGAATGACTGCGGTTTCCCAGAAGCACTCGAGAAACTTGCCAGCATCCCTCAGGTGACCATCACCTCACACGCGTAAGCGCCGGTTTTTTATGGAATCGGTGTTGGCGTCGGAACGGGAACTTCGGTTGGCGTCGGAACGGGAACTTCGGTTGGCGTCGCAACAGGGGCTGCAATCGCAACCGTAATTGTCACCAGTGAGCCTCGAGCCAATTGAGTCCCTGGCTGAGGTGATTGAGCGAGAACCTGTCCGGGTGATGAAATTGAAGACTCCTGCTCCACAACCTGCACTTCGAAACCAGCTTGAGCCAAATCACTTCGGGCTTGGGCCTCTGTTGCGCCCGTTACATTAGGCACCTCTACTAAACCGGATGACACCA
>CAMAVT010000015.1 GCA_945861775.1 Bifidobacterium breve | reverse complement strand
TCGTGGTGCATCACTTTGACTCGTGGGTCGGTGATTGAGTCGAGGATTTCTTTTGATGCATCCGTTGAGGCGTCATTGACGGCGATTACTTCGGCGACGAATGGTTGAGCGAGGACTCGGTCAAGGGATTCACGCAAAGTGGCGGCTTCGTTGAACACCGGCATCACAAGGGACAGGCAGCGTTCTGGCTTGTCCTCGGATTGCGTCATGGCCACTACCTTAGAGGGAATCGGCTTAGACTCATGCTCATGACTACCGGCAAGGGCAAGGCTGCTTTCTGGGCGCCGGTTGTTACTGTCTTTGTGGTTCTTTTTCTGTGGTCATTGCACGCGTATTTAACTGTCCGGTTTAACAGCGACATTATTGTTGAGGCAATCGGGGTCCAGGACCTCATGCAGGATCTGTCGTGGGTGTGGTCCTACCCCGGACAGTTACATGGCGGGGTTGTTGAGTACCCGATCATGGCGGTGGGTGAGTGGATCGCTCCGGGGAACCCGTACGGCTTTACGTTTATTCGGATTTTTTATGTCCCCGTGACGGGCGTCCTGCTGGCTTTGAGCTTGCGGCGGGTGTTCCACTCGGTGAACCTGTGGTGGTTTGCGGCTGCTGCTGCCGCGGGGCCTGCGTTATTACATGAATTCCGGGCAATCAGTGACATTTATCCTTTCGGTTGGTTGCTGGCCGCAATTGGGGTTTATCTCATTGCCCGAAAGCGTTTCCTATTTATTGGTGGAGTGTTCCTCGGTTTGGGTGTTTATGAACACGCCTCCGCTGCCCTGATGTCTCTGCCGTTGGTATTGGCGATCACGATTGCATTTGGGTTCGCATTTGTTCGTTGGGTTCGCATTGCGCTGGGTATTGCCGCTGGGCTAATCCCGATGGCTTTGGCGCAGTTCACTCAAGGGGACAAGCTCGTGGTGTGGTCACCAGCGAAGTTGGAGTTTCCACGAGTAATTGATCTGTTGGGTTTAAGTGATTCGGGTGCTGGGTGGCCAACCTCGATGTTGCCGGGGGCGTGGGGAATTCAAGACGGTGGAACAACTTTCCTGGGTGCGAGTAATGGTGTTCAGTTCTATCTCAATCTCGCGCTCATCCTTGGCTTGTTGGCATTCGTTGTTGTTGGAATTGTTTCAATCCTTCGTGGGCGCTATTCGTGGAAATCACCGGTTGGGTTTTTGGTCATCACGTGGGTTACCGCGTTGATACTGACCTTGGGGTTGTCCGCTGTCGTGCCAACGGTGTGGTTCTACGGGTTGAGTTTAGGTTTCCTGGTGTGGGTTACGGCAGCTCTTGGTGGCCGGTTGGTCGCGATTCCGATTGTCGTTGTGATGGGCGCAATGAGTGTTTATGCGGTCTCGGCTTTTGGTGGCATAGCTGACTCGATTTCGGTGAAGTGGGAGCAACAGGAAGAGATTGCTGGGGTCGCTCAATCATTGATTGACAACAATGTGACTCTTATTTTTGGGGACTACTGGGAGATCTTGCCGGTTGCTTATGCATCAGCAGGTGATGTTCACCCGATTACCTCAAACTTCAATCGCTTGCCGTTGCCCGTTGAAGTTGTTGATTCACCCGAGGTGCTCGTGGGGGTTTCCACAGGCACCATCGCGTTGCCGGGTGGGCGCGAAAGTTGGGACAGTTCGGCTGCAGTGAATGAATTGGTATCAACCTCATGCAGGTTTATTTCACCGTTGCCCGGTGAATACTCAGATTTGGTTGCGCTGTACCAATGCCCATCAAGTGTTTTGGTCAAAGGTATTGGCTAGTGGGAGTGATCACTCGCTCGCGTAATGCGGGATTGATTGTTGTTGTGGTTTCTTTTGTGGTGAATATTGCTGCACTTGTGATCTGGAATGCACGCGGGTTGTACGGATTAAGCGGAGATGAACCCCACTACCTGGTGATCTCTGATTCCCTGTGGAGCTTTCGCAGTTTTGATGTCAGTGCGGCATACCTCAAAGAAGCGTTGATCCCACAGTTCTATTCCCTCGGTTTGGCGCCAAGTGGTGTATCTCTGGGTTCTGATTGGTCGTGGGGTCATGTCGTGGAAAGCTCCAATGGAGTTTTCAGTTGGCACGGTGTACTGGTGGGTTGGTTCCTGGCCGTTCCGCTGGCACTTTTTGGAATTATTGGCGCAAAAATTGCGATGATTGCGTTAGGTGCAGCTTTCGCGTGGGTCGTGTATTTACTCAGCGGACAGATCTTTTACTCGGTTCGTGTGCGGCTTGCGGTGTCTCTGGTCTTGGTGTTGACCTACCCGCTACTTCTTGCCTCGAATCAAATCTTTCCTGACCTGCCGGCTGGTGGTTTGGCCTTACTAGGTGTGTATTGGTTGATCCGCGAAGTGAAAGGTGCGCAGGCGCGACCGGTTGTGACCTTTGCTGTTGCGTTTTTGGTTGCCCTGCTTCCATGGGTAGGAATTAAATATGCGCCGATAGCGGCGATCATCTTGATTGCATTGTTGATTGTTTCTCGGTCCAAAGTCTCGGTTGTGCTGGCAGGCGCGCTCAGTGCTGTGTTGCTCATGGCATTTCAGTGGTACGCGTATGACTCACCATTTGGTGCATTTGCGCAAGGAGTTGTCGAATACGGTCCGGAGTTTTGGTTACGACTTTCTGGTTTGGTGCTCGATCAAAATCAGGGCTTCCTGTTCTACTCGCCACTGCTGTGGCTTGGACTTTTGGGGATAGTTCCGCTTTTTCGTTTCTCACGCTTAGTCGGTGTCGTGTGGCTTGTGAGCGTGTTACTGTTTTTGATTCCCAGTGCCGCGCACCCGGGTTCCTACGGTGGTGGAAGTTTTGTTGGCCGTTACGGGTGGGGTGCGGCACTGCTGTTCTTTGTGCCCACCATGTTTGTGCTCGCGGGTTTGTCGCGACGCTGGCTCATTGCAGTACTCGGTGGCAGCTTGCTGTTCTCGGCCTGGATATTTGTGACCCAAGTCTTTATTGGTGGCAGTTACCCCGGTGGTCCGGTGGCACTTGATTTGTACACCAAAGCAACCGATACGTGGCTTGAGTCGTATTCCATATTTTTCTTTCCTTTACAAAAACTCTTCCCAGCTTTCTATGACCCCGCGTGGGCGTGGACCTATTGGGTTAACTGGGTGTGGGCTGCAGCACTGGTTGGTGTTCTCGTAATTTCATTCGTTGTTATGCGTGCTCGGGTGTTGGTGATTGCGGCTGGGGTTTGCGCAGTTGCGGTTGTTCTTGCCGGGGTTGTTTCCTCTGCTGGAAGTCAACGTGTTGTTGTTGAGCAAAATGTTTCTGCGGAAGTGGCCGGGGTTGTGGCTGGTGGCCCGACGTGGAATATGCGCGAGGGTGATTACACGTGGAGTGTTGATTACCGCTGGGTCGGTGACACGTCGGTGGGGGTTGTAGGGAAATGGGAATTGCTGGAGACTGCTGGTGGAACAACAGTGGCGGCCCGTGAGTTACCGGCCACCACTGGTGATGTGTCGAGTGTTTCGCAGGTGATTCCCTATCGAAGTTTCCAACCTCGAGGTTTCACCCTTCGTGTTAGTTGGTATGGAGAAGGTAGTTTCGAAGTTGTGTCCACCTCGGTGAGCCGCTCCTAACCTGTTACCCGCGTTTATGCGGGAACGACCTTTGCTTCCTTGCTGGTGGTTGCAACGTATTCGGTCCCATTGTCGGTGTAGCCGGTTGGTGCTGGGTTGGTGGTGACCCACTGGGTTCCGTTGTCGGTGTAACCACTTGGTGGATTGTTTTTGATCTGTTCGCTCTTGGTGTAGTTGCTGCCGTTGTCGGTAAAGCCAGCTGGAGCACTGTCTTTAACTTGTGCGGTGGGTGCGGGGCCGTAGAGGCGACAGAATTTTCCATTCACTCCGTAGTCTTCAAGGTTGTAACCACTGGGGCACACGTTCTGGGTTTCAAACGAGTCAAGAATCGGCATTGGTCCCGTTGTTACCGTGTGATAGGTGTAGGCGAGATTGGTGACAACGGTGCGATAGGTGTACGGCGTGTAAGTAAAGGTGTAAGGCAGGGTTTTGGTGCAGTTGCTCCCTGACTCGGTGAAACCAGTTGGGCACACATAAATCGTTTTGGTTCCTGGTGTCGGTGCTGGCTCTGGCGTTGGTGTGGGCGCGGGAACTTCCGCGACCTTTTGTGAGGTGAATGGTTGATCTTTTACGGCCATCAAGGATCGTGTTGTTACTGACATTGCAGCGGTCGTTGATTTGCCGGGACCCATGGCGTTGACGGGAGTGACGGTAAATGTGTAGAGCAGATCAGGATTGATCCCGGAGACAATTGTTGCCGTTGCCGTTGTCTCGGTGTTGATTGTTACGGAGATTGTTGTCGTGTCGCTGGTCTTTTCCGGTGTTGCCGTGATGCGGTAGTTCAGATTGGTGCCACCGGTGGCCTTTGTGTTGGTGTGTTTCCAACTCAGTGCAACTGAGTCGGCGAGGGTGGTCGTGACAACTGTGAGATCAGTTGCTGGGGTCACGGTGTTCAGTGCTGTTGCTTGGGTTGACTGACCGAGTGAATAAAGGGTGTAGGTCTCACCGGCGGTGAGTTTGGTAAACACCGCGATTCCAGCACTGTCGGCCTTTTGTGACTGCTTCACGCCCTTGGCGCGAAGGGATACCTGGGCATTGGCTTGGGTGGTGACGGTGATTTGTCCGGGCTTTGTGGGTGCTGCGTGGAGTTTCACCTCCTGAGCATCAGAAATCGTCCCTTGGGCAATAACTACTCCACCCGGGGTTGGTTCGGTGGCAGCAATGCTCCCCATGGTCATTGCAGTGATTCCAGTGAGAGCTGCGAGGGTGATGAGTGAGGAGGCTGTGGCGGTGAAGAGTTTTGTTTTCATGTCCAAGGTTTACCCAGGTTGAGGCAGGTGAAAACAAGGGAAATTTCCCTGTGGATATCTTTTTACGCGCTCGAGGGCGTTAAGAAGTCGTGCGGGTAACTATTAGGTTGCCGGTGGCAAAAACCACGCTACTGCTGAACACCGTGGTGTCCAGAGTGTCATTGAGAGTCTGTGCGGTCATCGCTGATTTCACTTTGATGGTCATTCCGGCGAAGGCAGCGGTGCGAATTGAGCCGTTACTGAGAAATTCACGTGAATCAATAGTTTCGATCATGAATATGGTGTCATTGAAACCAGTGTTGAGTTTGCAGTCAATCACGCGTGCGCGTGTATCAATTGTGGGAATAAAGCAACTAATGGAATCGCGGGTTTTGGTGTTGGTGAACTTGAAACCGCCAGCGGTGGCGTTCGCGGTCCCGGTCTTAGCTACAACGGGCAGTGAAATCCGGGTATTCGCTGTGGTCACCGATGTCGTTCGGGTTCCTGGGGAAATGGCTTCAAGCGTGATTCCGGCAGAGGTAAGGGCCGGCAGAATCCCTGGGGCCGTTGTCATAGTGAATGCACCGGTGGCGTCCTGGGTATTGGGATTGTCATAGGCGTACTCGACTGCTGTTGCTGTTGTAATCACAGCGCCATAGATGCCCAGGGTTGAAATAGCTAGCAGGGCAACCGTGGTTCGGCGGGCCTTATGGCCAGCGATCGCGGTGAAAGCCACGTGGAACCCCCAATGCCCTAATAAGCGGAATGAACTCTTGTCCATCAGGATAACCCGAATCGGGTTGGCTGCCCCGCAACCGGGTCGCACGGGGTGAAAAGGGTGAATAAACGGCCTGAATTAGTGAGTGAAAAGTGTTCCCTTTCACGTGGCGATAGTGAATGATGCTCAGGTGATTATCAAAAACGTGGCTAAAGTCCTCGCTCCGGTCCTGGTTCTTTCCCTTTTACCGATGGTCAACGGGTCGGTGGCTAATGCGGCTAACGCGCCTTCGGTCACGATCGGGTCTAAGCAGTTGGTGAGCGAGCTGCCGTTCGTGGATCCGATTTATGTCGGTTACAAGGGTCCAACATCTTTTATCCCTGCTGCGGTTGCAAATAAGAAGGACAAGTTTGGTTGTGTTTTGCGTCAGCGCATGATCATTGACCTGGCGACTAAGAAGCCAAAGGTGGGCAAGGGTTGTCGGATGAGTGGTGGGGTGTGGACCACGGGACTTGGCGCGAAGGTTACGAATCCATCGAGTTTGATTCTCACCCCGATCATGCCTTACAAGGACGCTTGGGGTCAGGGAGCATTCGCGTGGACACCGGAGCAGCGGTTGGCGTGGGCAACAAACACGAAGGTAAGCACTTCAAAGACCCGGGCTAAGGCCGTAACGAATTTGCAGGTCACGCAGACTCTCGTTTCGAAAATCGAAAGTCGGGAAGTTAAATACCTAATTAGTGAATTCAACGATATTCAAAAAGAAGTTGATGACATTTATATAAACGCCAAAGCTGCAATCGCAGCAATGTGCAATGTCCTTGATTTTGGCTGCATGCTGAGCATTGCAAATATGGCGCAGGTGGGTGTCTTCCTGACGAATGAGAGACTGGAAGAAGCGCAAGCTAACCTGGGTGTCGCGCAATGTCAGCAGATAATTCAACTTGCATCAAATGTCAAAGCGTGGGGTTTATCTCTCGATCCTGAGGTGCTTAAAGTAGTACTTTCTGCCAACAAGGACTGCGGTAATACTCCGGTGGGAGTTGAACTGTTGTATGCCAGCGCTGGTATCAATCCCGTGAAATCAATAACGGCTGTCCCCACGGGTTCCTCTGACGGTGGGCTGGCACCTGATGCCGGTCTTGCCCCCGCTGCTGGGGGTGCTGTGAAGCTTTTTTCTGACTATCCCGATGCTTCTAGTGGCGTCGCGGTTCGCGGTGACACGTTTGGTATCCATGCACCTGTTGACTGGGGAACACCGAGTGTGGGGGCTTCATGGATTCGTCTGTGGGATGCGGGTGTTTCGTGGGCTCAAATGGAACCGACTCAGGGAAATATTGATTTCACAAAATTGCGTGCGTCCATTGAGGAGGCCGAGCGTTTTGGTGCTCGAGTTCTCTACGTACTGGGGGATACACCCAAGTGGGCTAATGGTGGTTACGCGGGGAATATTTCCCCGAGCTCAAATGATTCTGCCCTGAATTTCATTCGGGCACTCAAAAATGAATTCGGCTCGCGAATCAGTGCCTACGAAGTGTGGAATGAAGGAAACTTAGAGAGTTACTGGACCGGTTCGCAATATCAGCTTGGTCAACTGACCAAGGGAATAAAGGATGTTGTTGGTAGCACCAGCATGGTCTTAGCGGCCAGCACGACAACGCGGGCAACAAATGCGTTCGCGAGCAATTACGGCGAGTACCTCTCACAGTTGTCAACTCTGGGTTGGCCGGTTGACGGCTACACGGTGCACAGTTACCCGATTGCTAGTGCCGGCCCGGTAGAACGCGTTAATGAAATTGGGCAATTTAAAGCCTTGCTCGCATTACGCGGAGCACCCGTGAAACCGATCTGGGATACCGAGCTGAATTACGGTCTTGCTGGTTTGGGTGAAGGTGTTAGGCGAATTGATGATGCCACCGGCGCCGCATACATCGCTCAGTCTTACATTCAGTCGATTCAATACGGAGTTGATGTGACCTTCTGGTATTTGTGGACGGGCACCCGTGGCTACTACGACCTCCTTGGCGCGCAGTTCGATCCATCTACCTCGATTACAAATTCGGTGTGGAACAACTTGCGGGCAGCGCTTGAGGGCACACGCATGACCCGTTGTAACGAGTCGGGCAATGTCTACGCGTGCCAATTTGTTGACCGGTCTGGCCAACCATTTACTTTGATGTGGACCCGCGCAGGAACATCTGAAGTCAATGTGAGGGGGCTTGGCACACAAGTGTGCGATTTGACGGGCAACAGGTGTTCACCGGTTATCGGGGGCACCATGTCCATAGGGATACTGCCGGTTCGCGTTCCGTTCTCTCCAGAGGCACCGGTACCCACGTCTACACCGACAACTGCGCCGCAACCCACCGATAGTGGGACGATCACAATCAATGGCCAGAGTGTCACCATCTCCGGGAAGCCTGGAATCGAGATTGGTGGTGCAACAACCGGCTTTAAGGCGGGAGATGTCGTCGTTCCTTGGGTCAGGTTCCCCGGCGAGACCTCTTACACCAAAGGCTCTTTACGCCCAATAATTGATGCCAACGGGGAGTTCGTTTGGTCGCGCAAGACCACCAAAAAGCTATATATCTACTTCACGTCAGCAGATGACAAGGTTAAGTCGAACGTTGTGATAATCCAAAATTCCTAGTGGGACACCGGCTTCGTTGGTATTGAGCAAGTTATAGGCATGTTTGCCTCAATTTATTGACTGAGGTGTGTTCCCTTTCACCTGGTGATAGTGAATGATGATCTTGTGATTCTCAAAAACGTGGCTAAAGTCCTCGCTCCGGTCCTGGTCCTATCGCTTTTCCCCATGGTCAACGGGTCGGTGGCTAATGCGGCTAACGCGCCTTCGATCACGATCGGGTCGAAGAAGCTGGTGAACGACCTACCTTTTGTTGATCCAATCTATGTCGGTTACAAGGGACCAACATCCTTTATCCCTGCTGCGGTTGCAAATAAGAAGGACAAGTTTGGTTGTGTTTTGCGTCAGCGCATGATCATTGACCTGGCAACTAAGAAGCCAAAGGTGGGCAAAGGTTGCCGGATGAGTGGTGGGGTGTGGACCACGGCGTTAGGTGCGAAGGTCACCAAACCATCGAGCTTAATAATTGCTCCGGTCATGTCATATAAAGACGCCTGGGGTCAGGGAGCATTCGCGTGGACACCGGAGCAGCGGTTGGCGTGGGCGACAAACACGAAGGTAAGCACTTCCAAGACTCGCGCTAAAGCTGTAACGAATTTGCAAGTGACTCAAACAATAGTGTCACAAGTAGAAAGTGCGACTATTCGAAGACTCGCGGGACAGGACGCGTGGTTTGAGTTGTTACAAAGGGTTTATCCTGAGGCAGATAGAAAAACCTTGGAACAAATATGCGTAACAAGTTCGTTAGAGTGTTTCATCCTACAGCTTGTGTTTCAAGCCCAAATGGCACTCGAAGATGAAGATTCCAAGATCAAGGCGGACGCAGCAAGGGAAGCCAAGGAGCGCTGCTCTTTAGTTTTTCGTTTGGCATCCAATGTCACCGCGTGGGGCCTGTCCCTCAGCCCGGAAACAATGAGTTGGATGGTAGCGGTGAATAAGGAATGCGCCGATACTCCAATTAAAGTAACTAAGGTACTAAAATTCTATGAGATTTCCCCCGTGCGGCCAACGGTAAGTGTTCCAACAATTCTAGATCTTGATTTGAAACGTTTATTTTTCTATAACCCAAGTCCCTCTATTCCCATTTCCGCTCCTCAACTTTTTTCTGATTATCCCGGAATTTACAGCAGTGTTCCGGTTCCCTCCGATGCATTTGGTATCCATGCACCCGTTGACTGGGGAACCCCTTATGTGAGAGCTTCCTGGGTTCGCCTGTGGGATGCCGGTGTTTCGTGGGCACAAATGCAACCCACCCAAGGAAAAATTGATTTCTCAAAATTACGTGCATCCATTGAGGAAGCTGAACGTAATGGCGCTCGCGTTCTCTACGTATTAGGAGACACACCCGGGTGGGCTAACGGTGGTAAACCGGGGAATGTTGCTCCCACGTCAAATGAGTCAGCTCTGAATTTCATTGGGGCACTCAAGACTGAATTCGGTTCCCGAATTGGTGCCTACGAAGTGTGGAATGAAGGAAACTTAGAGACTTACTGGAGTGGTACTCAGTATCAACTTGGTCAACTGACCAAGGGAATAAAAGATGTCATCGGTGGCACCAGCATGGTCTTTGCGGCCAGCACAGGAACCAGAGCAACAAATGCGTTTGTGACAAATTACGGTGATTACCTTGACGCGTTGAAAGCGCTGAATTGGCCGATTGACGGTTACACGGTGCACAGTTACCCCATTGCTAGCGCTGGCCCGGTTGAACGCGTTAATGAAATCGGTAAATTTAAAACCATGCTGGCAGTACACGGAGCACCGGTGAAACCGATCTGGGATACCGAGCTGAATTACGGTCTTGCTGGTTTGGGTGAAGGGGTCAGGCGAATTGATGATGCAACAGGTGCCGCATATATCGCCCAGTCCTACATTCAGTCGATTCAATATGGAGTTGACTCGACCTTCTGGTACTTGTGGACGGGCACCCGTGGCTACTACGACCTACTCGGTGCGCAATTGGATCCGTCTACCTCGATTTCTAACTGGGCGTGGAACAACTTGCGGGCAGCGCTTGAGGGCGCACGCATGACCCGTTGTTCTGAGTCGGGAAATATTTACGCGTGCCAATTTGTTGACCGGTATAACGAACCATTTACTCTGCTCTGGACTCGCGAGGGGACTTCTGCGGTAAACGTTAAGGGGCTTGGTTCAGCGGCCTGCGGTTTAGAATTTGCCGATTCGCGTTTCAATAGAGCGTGTTCTGTGGTGAGAGGGGACACGATCACCATTGGAATGCTGCCCGTTCAGGTGACAAATAGTCTAAATTAGGCTTTGTAAATATCATGCCGGTGCAACCAGATGCAGTAGTCGACCAGTTAGCGCGCATTGTTGGCGCCGAACAGGTGTTAAGCGCACCTGATCTCATGGCTGCATTCGTGGTCGACTGGACCGGTCGTTACCGCGGTGATGCACTGGCTGTCGTGCGACCTGGTTGCGTTGCTGAAGTCTCCGCTGTTCTGGCTATGTGTTCGGCTTCGGGAATTCCGGTCGTGCCACAGGGTGGGAACACCGGGTTGGTTGGTGGATCAGTTCCTTTGGCTAACTCGGGTGCCGTGGTTTTGTCACTCACGCGAATGAACTCGATGGGCCCGGTGGATCCTGTAACCGGCCATGTGAGTGTTGGCGCGGGAGCAACCCTTGCTGCACTCCAAGTGCACGCTCATGATGCCGGCTGGTCATTCGGGGTTGATCTTGCAGGGCGTGATTCAGCAACAATCGGTGGCATGGTCGCCACTAACGCTGGCGGTATCCATGTGGTGGGTAACGGCATGATGCGCAAACAGGTGCTTGGCGTCGAAGCGGTTCTGGCATCGGGTGAAGTAATTCGCAGTATGTCCGGTTTGGCTAAAAACAACACGGGTTACGACTTGACCCAGTTGCTGTGTGGATCTGAAGGGACGCTTGGTGTAATCACCGAGGTGTCACTGCAATTGATTCGCCCTCGCAGCACCGAGTTAATTGTGGCGGGGTGTGATTCCGTTGAGCAGGCTCTGTCAATTGCTTCACGGTTCATTGGGAAACTTGCTGCAGCAGAGATCATGGATCGCGCGGGCCTTGATGCGGTTTCACGCGTTACCGGAATTGTTATTCCGTTTCCAACAGCGTTTCACATTCTTGTGGAAGTTAACGGTGATATTGCTCCCGGTGAGCTGGAGGATTTGGAGCACGTCACGCTGGCCATGGATTCGAGTGAACGAACGAAATACTGGGCGCTGCGTGAACGCATCACTGAAGCGATGGCGGCCACATCGGTGGGTGTGAGTCACAAACTGGATATCAGCGTTCCTTTGTCAGATCTAGATGCCGTGTATCGGGAGATCACCACTTACCTGGATCAGCCCGGTGTGCGTGATGTTGTTCTGTTTGGGCACTTAATGGACGGCAACTTCCACGTGTTCTTCACAACTGACCCCGATGACACTTCTTTGGATGCGGCGGTGCTGGAACTCGTTGCTGCCCACGGTGGGTCGATCTCGGCTGAACACGGGGTTGGTCACATGAAGGCCGATCACCTGCACCTCTCGCGCAGCGCCCCTGAAATAGCCGCCATGCGGGGGATCAAGGCGGCGCTGGATCCGAAGGGGATTCTCAACCCCGGGGTGCTGTTCACTCGTTAACAAGTCAAACACTGACGGTGTGCGCTACATCAAGACCACTGCGTCTAGCTTCAGATTGTTGATTTAGCGAGTAGCGATTCGGGGGCAATGTCTGCCCCGGTAGGCCAGGTAACGGTATCGCCGTATTCACTGACCGTGACAGCATCAAAGAGTGCTCGGTTGTTTTTTAATGGTTCGAATACTGGCCCCCACAGCATAGGAGCGACGTCGAAGTGGGTTGTTCGCCCGTCGTCGAGTGTCAGTGTGAGTACATAGTTGCTCGGGTCCGTGACCACGTTCACGATTCGTGTCATTACAACCTCCTAAGCTGATGGCTCTACCGTACCTGCGTAGTCGGCCCTCATGCCCCGAAGGACTATTCGACCCTTGATATTGCAGGCACAGGTCCAATATATATAACAAACTTATTGTGATATATACTGAGGAAGTGAACCTCATTTTGGCTAAGCGTCAGGAACTTGGATTGACCCAAGCTCAGGTCGCTCGCATGTTGGGGACCAAGCAGTCCAACATCAGCGCCTACGAGCGCGGGGTCCTAGCACCTGGCTCGGTTATTGAGCAACGCTTCGCGGGGTTGTTGGCACTCACGCTCGATTCCCAGTATCGCTCATTCGAGGTTGGGACTTTTGCATCCAGCGGTGTCTCATTGAGGGACTTCCTGTTGGGTTCAGGAGTCCACCCAAGCGGGCTAAATAAACCGAGTATTGAGACCGATCGGATGCTCTGGGAAACAGATGTCATCCGGTTCATGATCGAGCTCAGTGATCAATTCAACCGCCTTGATAATCCCCAGGATCAAAGGTTCTTTATGTCAGAGCCGGCAACAACGGGTAACGCGGACATTGATGCACTTTATGCAGGAATGGCTGTACACCTCACCCGGAGGTCTTTGTTGGAAAGAGTCCCTCGCTGGACGAACAAGAGGCTGCGAACTAATTCCCCGGCATGGTTCCCGGGACTGCCCGACCAACACTCCATTTTGCACAGGCATGCAATTGCAAACGGCATACCGTCGCTACGTGCGCGCGGTATTTTCATAAACAGAAAGAATCTGGAGTCAATCTGATGTTTGCCAGTCGGGAAAAAATTGTCGAATTATTGACAGAACTTGGCCAGCAATTGCAAGAGCGTGGAATCGAAGGTGAAATTTATTTGGTTGGCGGGGGAGCGATGCTGCTTGGCTATAGTCGATCAACCGTGACGAAGGATCTTGATGGGATCTACGCTCCGTCTGAAATTATCGACC
Source organism: Bifidobacterium breve (assembly GCA_945861775.1). GTDB lineage: Bacteria > Actinomycetota > Actinomycetes > S36-B12 > S36-B12 > UBA4592. The sequence continues at coordinate 11,953 of CAMAVT010000015.1, read as the reverse complement.
AAATCGCTGATCACATGGCAGCCGCTCGATCCGACTTAGCGCTTATGCCTGGGTGGTTGAACTCCCAAGTACTGCCCCTATTGCCTCGAGTGCAAGACACCCGGGCGTGGCAAGCACTTGAGTTACCGGGACTGACAGTCACGGTTGCATCGCCCGAGCATCTACTAGCCATGAAAGCAAGAGCCAGTCGCGATGTTCGCGACTTCATTGACGTTGCCGTGCTCGCTGACATTCTGCAGATCACGTCCATGAATCAAGTGTGGGAAATCTGTGAGGCCGTGTGGGGCTTTGATGTTTTTTCGCCCGAATCTAAAGAAGCACTCACTGCCTACCTAAAGACCCGAGGAATCCAGTAACAGGTCTCGAAGTTCGGCTGGATTCTTTGCAATATCGATCACGCCAGCAGATTGCAATTCGTCTGCATCTCCGTACCCCCACAGCACACCGATTGTGTCAATTCCATGTTCTTTGGCACCAATGACGTCGTGGTGTCGATCACCAATCATGATTATGTTGTGTGAACTTGGATGGGTGTTCGTGTTCTGCAGCGTGTGCGCAATCACGAGATTTTTGGAGTCACGTGTTCCATCTAGTGCAGCAGCGCCGATGAAGTCAAAGTATTGATCCAGTTCAAAGTGTTGCAAGATTCTGGTTGCCGAGTATTCGGGTTTACTTGTTGCGGTGGCTAGGCGCAGACCGGCTTCTTGCAACTCGGCGAGTAGTTCTGGCACGCCTTCGTAGACACTGTTCTCAAATAGGCCAACATCGTGGTAGCGCTCACGATACTTGTCGATTGCTTGGGCGATCTCTTGGTCGTTCATGCCGAAAACCTCGCCGAAAGTGACGACTAGTGGTGGGCCGAGGTGCTTGCTCAATTCGTCACGGGGAGGGATCGTGATTCCTTGATCCTGCAGGGCGTACTCGAGGCAATTGAGAATCCCTGGACCTGAATCGGTCAGCGTGCCGTCAAGGTCAAACAGAATTAAATCAAGATCACGGTTTAGCATTAGGGAATCATGGCACTACCGAAAATCATTGCCCACCGCGGTGCAAATGACACGGAACCCGAGCACTCTTTGGCGGCTTATATTCGCGCTATTGAGCTTGGGGTTGACGCGGTTGAGTGTGATGTCCGTTTGACCAATGACGGGACATTGGTGTGTGTGCATGACCGGCGAATTGATCGCACAAGCACCGGGCGCGGATCAGTCTCGGGCCAGTTGCTCGCGGATTTGGTGACGAATGATTTCAGCGGCAGCCTAGATGACTGGATTGACTATGAAGACCCAAGACCCGATGAAAGCCGAACGCGATTAATGACTTTGGAAACCCTGCTTACCACCATTTGTGACCACTCCCAAACGATTGAGTTCTCCATTGAAACCAAACATCCAGTGCGGTACGGAAAATACGTTGAGCGTGAGTTATTTGACGTCTTAGCAAGATATGGATTGACCAAGGCGCAAAAGGGAAGTGAGTTCCCGCGAGCTCGAGTTATGAGTTTCAGCAAATTCGCTGTTCAACGGTTCAAAAAACTCTCGCCATCGACCCAAGTTGTTTTACTTGCCGCGAGACCTCCCCTTCGTCGTCGAAATGGTTCCTTGCCACAGGGAGTTGGTATCTCTGGGATTGATATTCATTACCTTAAGAAAGACCCAGATTACGTTGATCGCGTGCATTCATTCGGACACGAAGTTCATGTGTGGACCGTTGATGAAATGCAAGACGTTGACTTGTGTCTGCAATTGGGGGTTGATGCAATCATTAGTAATCGTCCCGGTGAGGTAATTGCTCGGGTGAACTCCAGGTGAGTGGTGAAATAGTGGCCACACGAATGAAGTGTTTGTGAGTTCAGGTAAGTTTTCGCACTATGGCTAAGAAATCGCAGCTCGAAGATGAAGTCCCTGTAGTCGGCATGCGGGAGCCATGCCCCTGTGGCTCCGGTCGCCGCTACAAGGCGTGCCACGGTCGCGAGGCCTCCAAGGCTGTTGCCGCACCTAGCCGACCCTTCCAAGGATTTGTCAGTGAATGCGACATTGTTGCAATGCGCGAGTTGATTCCATCTGCGACAGCAGAGTTGACCCTTAAGCCCGGGGTTGCCGATGGACGCAGGGTGACGCTGGGGACGGTGCTCCCCATGGCCTACCCGGCACTCGTGCGGGCCAACGGCGACATTTTGTTGGGACTGCAAATCAATACGGGAAGTGGCGACCCATCCCGCGACCTTGCCAATGCTTTGCAGCGCGCGCTGGTCGCTCCTTACGGCGAACCGGTGGGATTGGAGCGGGTCACCACGGATTCACCCTCGGCCCAAGAATTCATTGATGCCTCCGTTGCGTTAAATATTGTGGTCCATGAAAACTTTGATTTCTGGATCGAGGAAGACTCGGATTTAACCGACGAAGTGAAGGCATCCCTTGAGCGGGCAAGTGAGTACGCAAATCCAACCGTGAAACTTGCATCAATTGATTCAGGTTACTGGACTCAAATGGGTGAGAAAGAGCACCTGCGTTGGATTATGCCCACCCCGGAGAACGAATTACTTAATGCGCTCGCACGTTTACATGCCGCTGAAGAGGACACAATCGGTCCTGACACCAGGTTGGTCGGGATGTTCCGCGCTCAAGGGCTCATCGTTCCTGTTTGGGATATTCCATTGGGTCGTGGCGCTGCTGCAATTGAAGAACCAGCAGCAGAATTTGGTAAGCGACTCGATGCAGCATTGAAGTTGTCAAAGCCGTTAACCGATGCGGAGCGCCGTGCGCGTTCGGGGCTAACTTCACGCCAAGTCACTTTGCGCGACGTTTAGAAAAATCTAGGTCGTTTCATTTCCGGGATTGTTTTCTTTGGGTTTGCCTTCATAGATGTCAACCGCTGAAGTTGGCCACACGGTGTCGAAATTTTTCCTACGCACCCCGCTCCACGGTGCTGGAACTACAGTGAGTGTGTAAGCGAGTTGGTAGGCAACGTATTCATACCGAGCTCGTGTAACCGAAAACTGTTCCCAAGCAGTGTCAAGATCAACTTCCACCGGGTAGCCAGCCCGCTTGAGCATATTGACGGCATCGGTGAACTCTTCTTTTGAGATTTGGGTAACGTTTTTTTCACCCTGGCGCATCAGCCGAAGGGTTTCTGCCGAAAAGCTGCGTGCCGTGTCAGCGCTCGCCGCCTTTTCAACCGCAACTGTTCCACGGTTGTAACCGCGTATTTGTTCCAGTACGAGGGGTTCCGTACTTGATGCACCGAGGAAGCGACCAACGAATGGTAATTGTTTAAGGAATTTCTTGCGGACAAATAAGGTTGCGTACAGGCTTTCCAGTGTTTGCGTCCCGTGAATAATCACTTGCGCACATTCAGCGCGCGGCAGCGTTTTTGTGAGGCAAAGTTGCAGGGCTGCCGCGTCCAAAACGGTGATGCTGGCGATAACCCAATGTCGGTAGGAAGATGCGGATCTAATGTGGACAAGGACCTGGTAGGTCGTGTGAGTTAGGCGAAGTTCACCGAACCACTTAGTCCAAGAACTCATGCGATCGGGGAGGTCATCAATTTGATTAATAAGAGTGAGTCGTGCGAGGTATTCCGGTCCCCAACTCGGTTGACCACCGGAAACGCCAAGAAGTGAAACATCAACTTCACGGTCGACATAAGCCCCATAAATGGTGGGGAGAAAACCAATGAGAAGTGCGATGACGATCGGACCTGTTGCTGCCGCCATAAAGGCGAGAATTGTTGGACCAAAATTAGTTGTCCCTGCGAAGCCGAGAGTAAACAAACTCGATCCCGCTTCACGGAAGGCGTCGATGAAATTGCTGCCACCAAGTCCATAAATCCACAGACCGTAAGAGATCAAATATAGAATTAGCCAAATGATAACTTGTGAAACGATGATCATCGGACCAACCCATGCCAAGATCGTGTCTTGATTCGCATAGGACTTGTGACGGTTGGCAATGAATAGATGAAACCCGTACACGCTCTGGGAAATCGAATCGGCAATCAGTGACGATAGTGCGCGTGGAACCACGATAGTTCTCAAAATGCTAATTGTGGTGGCAATGAAGAGAAAAAGACCTAAGAGCGTTGCTGCCGTTCGAGAGAAAAGATCGGCGGTCAGCAGATCGACGGTATTCACGGGCATATGTTGGCATGGATCGCAGACTTGCGGGCACTTTGGTGCGGTTCCGAAACCGCGCTAAGTTGCCGCTACGCTTATGAGCGTGAATCTTGACGCCCAAACAGCCACGATTGTGGGGCTAATTGGCGTTGTCGTAGGGGTAATTGGGGTCGTTATTGGCACTATTGCGTTGTCCAAGCTCTCCCGTCTACACAGGTCGTACGCGCTCTTAGAGGTCGCCGAGGGTCGGGAAACATACATTGACGTGCTCGCCAGGACGTTGGAGCAATTCGAAGTGGTCCAAGACGAATTGCACGCCCAAGATTATGCAATTAGGCAGCTAAAATCGGGTCTGCGTGACTCCCTGAATCACATTGCGGTGGTGCGCTATGACGCATTGGACAATCTCAGTGGTCGTTATTCTTTCTCGGCGGCAATCGTGGATGATTACGGTGACGGTCTAGTTATTACGACAATTCATGGCCGTGCTGACACCCGCTCGTATCTGAAGGAGATCAATGGCGGGAAGTCTGAAATTGAACTGTCTCCCGAGGAGCGGAATGCTGTCGACAGTGCACTTGGTCGGAAAAGAGCGTTTTTACAACCGGATAAAAATGATGTAAATGAGAGAAGCTCATGAGTGATTTAACCCGCAAGATCGCCTACCTCGGACCGTCAGGTTCATTTGCGCAAGCGGCTCTTCGCGCATCAAGTGTTTATGCCGCGGGTGGTGTTGACGCGATCCCTGCCAAGTCTGTTTTGCACGCACTTGATGCAGTTCGTAACGGTGAAGTTAGTGCCGCACTGGTCCCGATCGAAAATTCAGTTGAAGGTTCGGTATCAATTACCTTGGATGAGCTTGCCAGTGGCAAGCGTTTGGTGATCACCGATGAAGTTGTCCTTCCCGTCCAATTCTCGCTTTTAGCTCGTCCAGGGACCAAGCTTGCCGACATTCGCACGATCGGGACACATCCACATGCTCAAGCGCAGGTGCGAAATTGGCTCAATGCGAATTTGCCCGACGCTGACGTAATTCCCGCTATGTCCACCTCGGCAGCTGCCGCAGCCCTCGTAGGGCCTAACCCGCCATTTGATGCCGCAATTGGGCAGGCGCTCAATGCCGAGATTTACGGTTTAGAGATTCTCGCTGATGAAATCGGTGATAGCTCTGATGCCCACACGCGTTTCGTCATTGTTGAGCTGCCCGGTCAACTCCCTGCACCAACGGGCGCTGACAAAACAACGTTGAGTGTCTTTCAACGCAGCAATCACGCCGGAGGTTTGTTAGAGATCTTGACCGAATTTTCCGTACGGGGGATCAACTTGACTCGTCTTGAGTCTCGTCCCACTAAGAAAATATTGGGCGACTATTACTTCAGTTTGGATTTCGAGGGCCACGTCAACGACCTACGCGTTGAAGAGGCACTCATGGGTTTGCACCGGGTGTGTCTTGATATTCGTTTCCTCGGCTCTTATCCTCGCCACGACGGACGCGAGCCGGTGCTACGCGCTGGTGTGACCGACAGTGATTTTGAGACTGCCCAAGCTTGGTTGAACAAATTGAAGGGAACGGAATGAAAATTCTGGTAACCGGCGCCGCTGGTTTTATTGGTAGCCATTTTGTTCGTGAGCTTTTGGCTGGTTCTTATCCCGGTTTGGGTGAGGTGGAAGGCGTAACGGTATATGACAAGTTGACCTATGCGGGTAACTTGGAAAACCTTGCTTCCGTTTCTACCGATCCCCGGTACATATTCGTTCAGGGTGATATCTGCGACGGTGATTTGCTCGACCAGGTATTGCCCGGCCACGACGTAGTCGTCAACTTCGCGGCAGAAACCCACGTTGACCGTTCAATCCACGGCCCGCAGGATTTTGTGGTGACCAACGTTGTCGGGACGCAGACCGTTCTTGATGCTTGCCTTCGGAACAATATTGCGCGGGTTGTACACATTGGCACCGATGAAGTTTACGGATCCATTGATGAAGGATCATGGTCAGAATCGGAACCACTACTGCCTAACTCACCGTACTCCGCGGCGAAGGCAGCGGCCGAATTGTTAGTGCGCTCCTATTTTGTGACCTACGGACTAAATGTTTCTTCGACGCGATGTTCGAATAACTATGGCCCGTATCAATTTCCTGAAAAACTTATTCCGCTTTTTGTCACGAACTTGATCGATGGCAAGAAAGTGCCGCTTTACGGCGATGGCCTCAACGTTAGGGACTGGCTACACGTTGACGACCACTGCCGAGGAATTGCCTTAGTGATTGAAAAGGGTGAACCGGGCCAGCCTTACAACATCGGTGGCGGGTTGGAATTGAACAACAGGGAGATCACTGAACGCGTACTTGCTTCGATGGGCGCGGACTGGTCAATGGTTACTCCGGTGGAAGACCGCAAGGGCCACGATCGACGCTATTCCGTTGACGACTCGAAGTTGCGCGCCTTGGGTTATGAGCCACAACACAAATTCGATGACGGCCTAGCCGAAACTATTGCGTGGTACACGGCAAATGAATCATGGTGGCGGCCATTGCAAGCCAAGGCAGCGATTAAGTAGTTGACATGAAGATCTTGGTCACCGGCAGCAATGGACAACTGGGCACCGAGTTGGTTAATCGCTACTTTGATCGATCCAATGACGAACTTTTTGTTGGTGATCTACCCGACATTGACATTACTTCCGAATTGTCGATCGCCTCGACTTTTGCAAGTATTGCGCCGGACGTTGTGATTAATTGCGCTGCCTGGACCGCGGTTGATGCTGCCGAAGAAAAAGAAAGCTCCGCGTTTACGGTTAATGCGGAGGGGCCGGCGATCCTGGCGACATATTGCGCCAGGACAGGTGCGCGCTTAGTGCAGATCTCAACGGACTACGTGTTCGGAGGCGATGCATCCGAGCCGTACCGAGAAGATTCACAACCGGGGCCAATTACCGCTTACGGTCGAACCAAACTCGCCGGTGAAAACTTCGTGCGTGAACTTTTGCCCGATAACCACCTAGTCATCCGCACCGCTTGGTTGTATAGCCCAACCGGACACAATTTTGTGAAGACAATTATCAAAGCGCAAAGAGATCGCGAGACCCTGAGTGTGGTGACCGATCAAATTGGTCAGCCCACTTCAGCGTCAGATCTGGCTGATCAGATTGTCACTTTGTTGGATACCTACTCTGGTCCGGGAATTTTCCATGGCACAAACAGTGGTGTCACTTCTTGGTTTGAATTTGCACGCGCGATTATGTCCGAGATTGGTGAAGATCCCGAGCGGATCCTGCCCACCGATTCATCCAGTTACGTTCAACTTGCCCCAAGGCCCGCGTATTCAGTGTTGGGCCACCAAGGTTGGGCTGCAGTGGGAATGGAACCCATGCGCGATTGGCGAATCGCATTGCACGAGGCGATGCCTGAAATCATGCTGGCTATCGAATAAACAACCCGTGCAACTGTTACTGGCTTTGTTTATAGACTCGTTTACAGCTGTATTGCGTTAAGGATCTGAGCAACACCGATTCCAGGCTCTGGTGATGTGAGCAGATCTGCGTGCGCGGCAACTTTTGGCACCGCGCTTCCCATTGCCACACTGAAGCCAGCCCAGTCCAGCATCTCAATGTCGTTCCATGAATCACCAATCGCAATTGTTTTTGTGGGATCGATTTGTCGACGAGCGCACACCTCTTTGAGCATGTTTGCCTTGTTGACCCCTTGGGGTGCAATATCCATCCACGATACTTGATCAATTCCAAAGACGACCGAGTGAAAGCCAAGGCTTTTCGCCACTGCACTGTACGTTTCCGCGGTGGCGCTTTCGCTGCGGACGACCAGCCTGACGACGGGCCCCTTTGTGAGGTCGGCAAGTTCAACTTCTTGGATATTGACTCCCAGTGCGCCAGTTTCAAACATGTGGGTTGTAAAGAAATGGCCTTTGGTGTCTTCAACAGCGAAAACCGCATCGGGGACAAGGACCATGATTTGCTCAATTGCTTCCAAGGGGTCAAATGTGACGGCTTCCATGACTTTTTCGGTTTCGACCATGGCCAAGATGCCACCGTTACTGCAAACGATCAGGTCCTCGATCCCAGCTGCTCGAGCAATGGGGTAAGTAGTACTGATGGAACGGCCGGTTGCAAGAGTTACCTTGATACCGGCTTCGATTATCCGCTCAATTGCGTCAACGGCTTCATGGGCAATGCTGCCCAAATATTCTGCAAGTGTGTCATCAATGTCGAGGCAAATGAGTTCTGGTCTCCAGTTGATGGGCAGTGCCTCACCTGCAATGTGCAGAGGGGGGCCTTGGGGATCCTGGGTTGTTGTCACGCGAGCACTTTCTTTCCTCCGAGGAATGGTTGCAATGCCTTGGGCACATTCACAGTTCCGTCGGCCTGTTGGTGGTTTTCCAGGATCGCAACAATTATGCGCGGCATCGCGCACAAAGTTCCATTCAAGGTTGCCAGTGGCTTTGTTCCTTCTGAATCACGCATCCGAATTTTCAACCGGCGCGCTTGGTACTCGGTTGTATTGGAAGTCGATGTCACTTCGCGATACGTACCTTGCGTTGGAATCCACGCTTCAATATCAAACTTGCGAGCGGCACTTGACCCAAGGTCACCGGATGCAACATCAATTACCCGGTAGGGGAGTTCAAGTGCATCAAGGAAGTCCTTCTCCCATTGCAGCAGTCGTTCATGTTCGGCTTCTGCCTGCGCAGGATCGCATAAAACAAACATTTCAACTTTGTCGAATTGATGAACACGAATGATTCCCATGGTGTCTTTGCCATAAGAGCCCGCTTCGCGGCGGAAACATGTTGACCAACCGGCATAACGCAGCGGTAGGTCAGCAGCAGGAATGATTTCGTCGGAGTGATAGGCGGCGAGTGGAACTTCTGAGGTACCCACCAAATACAAGTCGTCGGATTCAACCCGGTAAACGTTTTCTTCCGCTTGGCCGAGGAAGCCCGTTCCCTCCATCGCTGCGGGCAGAACTAAGGCGGGCGTAATTATGGGAATCAGTCCGTTGGCGGTGGCTTGCGCCATTGCAAGATTCAATAGTGCAAACTCGAGAAGAGCACCCTGTCCAGTGAGAAAGTAAAAGCGTGAACCGGAAACTTTGGCTCCACGATCAACATCTATTGCTTTGAGTGCTTCACCGATTTCCAGGTGATTTTTCGGAACGAAACCTTCGGCTGCGAAATCGCGAGGGATTCCCACTAATTCGATTAGCTCAAATTTGTCTTCACCACCAACGGGTGAGCGAGGATCGACAATATTGGAAAGAGCTCCAGCGATTGCGTTAACTTTTTCATTGAGATTTGACGCGTGTTCATCGGCAATTTTGACTCGAGCAGCAAGCTCTGTCGCCTTCGCCATGAGAGCGTCGACCTGCGCGGTCAGCTCTGGTGTTGGATCTTTCTTGAGACTGCCTTGCAAGGGACCCATTTCTTTCCCCAGGACCTTCTGCTCATTGCGCAGAAGGTCAAAGGCTTGCTGCCCCTCGCGTGCCGCAATATCGGCTGCCAGCCACTGGTCAACGAGGTTCGCGTCCTCACCACGTTTTATCTGGGATTCGCGAACGAGCTCGGGCTGTGCACGCAAGATATTGGGGTCGATCACGGGTCCAGTCTACTTTTCTCTGGGGATACTGACGTGTTGCGCTGGGTCGTGAGCAAAAAAGGTCGTCAGGCAGGGCGGGTGCGAGTCGTCTACTTTCATGTGGCACGATTCGCTGACTTTGTTTCGTAATGAGGCGCGTAAAAGACACAGGCCACATGAACCACTGAGCGTAGGGAGCCTTCATGGACTACAACTGGTTGACCCCGAAAGCACAGGCTCGCCCCGCCGGCGAAAAAGGGTGGGGCTCCTTTGTAACAGAGCGGATCAGCAAGGGTGAGACCGTGGCCGGTTTCGGTGGCTGGGTAATTGAGCGGGAAACCCTTGAGACCATGAGTGAGGACCGTCGGGGTCGCTCAATTCAAATTGATCACGATCTGTATTTAGTGTCCAGTGATACACCAGAAGCCGGTGACATGTTGAACCACTCGTGTGAACCCAACTGTGGTCTGATCGGATCCCAAGTTTTGGTTGCGATGCGCGATATTGAGCCCGGTGAAGAACTTTCATTTGATTACGCGATGTGTGACGCATCAGATTATGACGAGTTCGCGTGCCTGTGTGAACTGCCGACCTGTCGAGGTGTTGTTACCGGAATGGATTGGCGCAAGCCAGAACTTCAAGCAAAGTACACCGGGTATTTCTCGCCGTACTTGATCCGCAGAATTGCGGCGCTCGTCTAACGAACCTGGAGAAGGATCTTTCCAGTCGCTTCGCCAGCTTCAAGAATTTTCTGTGCCTCGCCTGCTTGCTCGATAGGCATCACGCGATCAATCACCAATTTAACCGTGCCGTCGGTGATCCAGGGCCAGACGATTTTCTCAACTTCCCGACAGATCGCCGACTTCTCCGACTCCGGGCGACCACGAAGTGAAGTTGCGCTGATCGTGGCGTTCTTTCGCAGCAACTGGTCGATCTGGAAATCAACTTTTGTTCCACCCTGCATTCCAATAATGGCCAAGTGACCATTGCGCTTGAGGACTTCGACATTTTTGGAAAGGTAACTTGCGCCCATATTGTCCAAGATATTTTCAATGCCACCCCAGGTTTCCTGGATCACCTCGACAAAGTCTTCTTCTTTGTAATTGATTAACAGGTCGGCGCCCAGGGATGCGCAGACGTTGAGTTTTTCTTGGCTGCCTGCGGTTACCGCAACCTTTACTCCGAGTGCCTTTGCCACCTGAATGGCAAATGTTCCGATGCCTCCGCCACCACCGTGAATCAGAATCGTGCTTCCCTCGCGCAGGTGGAGCACCTTGGTGAAGTTGCTCCAGACCGTCGCGGCAATTTCAGGCAGGGCTCCGGCATCAATAAGGCTGACAGCTTCGGGGACGCTCATCACTTGGCCGAGGGGAACCGCAACTTTTTGCGCGTATCCGCCACCATTTAATAGTGCGGTTACGCGTTCACCGATCCGATCCATGGTGAGTGCTGCGCCGACGGAAACGATTGTTCCCGAGCATTCGAGGCCGAGAATGTCGGTAGTGCCGGGGGGAGGTGGGTAATTTCCTTTGCGCTGCAGGAGATCTGCGCGGTTAACCGCGGTTGCCGTTATGTCAATAATTACTTCACCGGGCTCTGGTTGTGGATCGGGAACCCTGGACCACTCGAGGGTTTCCGGACCACCGAAATCTTTTTGGGTAATTGCAAACATGGTCAGTCCTGATCCTGATTGTATTTAATAACAACCATTCGATCGCCTTGCTCGAGGAAACGAATACTTTCCGTATAGAAACGGTGCGTGATACCGTCTCGAATAATCGCCAAGATGATCAGACCTTTTTCGTTGAGATCACCCGGTGACATGCTGAGTTCGTCTTTCGTCACGGCCCGCTCGGTAACTTCCAGTCCACGGGAGGAATCAAGAAGGTCTTCCATGAGTGCACCGGCTGCAGAGCTAATGACCGACAGACCCATCAGGCGTCCAGCGGATTCAGCGGTAGGAATGACACTGGTTGCACCCGACTGACGCATTACGTCGGCGTTTTGTGACTCACGGACGGCGGCGATAATTTTTGCATCAGCTGGTGCAAGCCGGCGAGCGGTGAGGGTTACCAGCACCGAGGTGTCATCTTCGTTTGTGGCAACAATTATTTGCCCGGCTCGCTCAATTGAAACATCACGGAGTACTTCTTCTTGGCGACCATCACCAACGAAAGCAACAAGTCCGTCTCTCGTTGCTAGATCACATGACTCGCGCTCCGGTGAGACAACAACGATCGTGTTGGGG
>CAMAVT010000014.1 GCA_945861775.1 Bifidobacterium breve | reverse complement strand
ACTATCCTTTCAAGAACAAGTCCCCGGGCAATTTCACCCCATTCAGCAATTGAGTCCCCGTGAAACACCGGCGACGAGTTCGAGGGTGGTGTCGGGGAGGACTGCGCGCATCAATCAGCAGATTGTCACGAAACGTAGTGAACAGCGGCAATAATGCTGCATGGCTATTATCGCTCCATGTCTCTTGTGATTTTTCACTCCCGGATGTGTGCATGACTGCACCCAACCTCGGGTGGCGCGGGGACCGCCGGATAGTGGTCTCGCCGGATGACGCCGAAGTATGGATGTTCGGTGGAGACGGGCCCATCCGACTCGCGGGACGCGGCGCGGGGCCCCTGGCGCGCTCGATCGACGCCGGTGGCGACGAGACCGTCATCTGCGAGCGAGCCGCATCGTGGGGGCTCGCACCTGATCGGGCCCGTGAAGTCTTCAACAAGTGGCGCGCATCGGGCCACGTCGTAAATGCCGATGCCGCACCCACCCCACCTACTGCGCCTTGCATTCGCGTCATCGATGCCACTAACGGTCTCGATGACACACGTCTGCTCGTGGACGCTTTTCGTGCCGTCGGCTTTGACGTGCATGATGAATCCGATTACCCGAAAGTGGTTGTCGTAACCCATCCGCTCGCGATGGCATCCCACAAGACGATGATCGATGGGCCCTACATCGCCGTAAGCGTGCGGGGGCCACGCGGGCTGGTCAGCCCAGTGCTCATGCCCGGTGAACGAGGCCGCTGTCCGCGCTGTTTTGATACTCGGCTGCGGAACCGGCTCTCCGCCGAAGTCGTGGCCGCGCAGCGCGTCGGCCTCGACATACCTCCGCCCCACCCGGTTGTCCATGCCTCTACGGTCGCGGCATGCGCGGCCGCGGTGGCGCAGATGCTCACCTCCATGGAATGGGAACGGCATGTCACGGCCTTTGACACCGCAACGGCGAACATGCAGCGCCATCTGGTCGTGCCCGTCCCAGGTTGCCATGATTGCGATCGGGGTGGCGCGACCGTCCGAATGCGCCACCTCGATGGACCTTTGTCGCTTGGGACGGAAACCTTCGACGACGGCGGAGGCGGGGGGTATCGCACGCTCGATCCCGAGGACACCTGGGACGATCACGCGCATCTCGTAAACGATGTGGTCGGACTCGTGCCGTTTGTTGTTCCCGGACCGATGCGCGAACTGCGCGCTTATCATTCAGGTTTCAATGCCGCGGCGGTAGACGACCCGGTCGCATACATTTCGCGCTTGCGATCGGGCGCAGGAGGCAAGGGGATCACGCGTTCGGGTGCGCGCGCGGGGGCATTGGCGGAGGCACTGGAACGCGGAGGCCTGTGCTCAAGTGGTGTCGAGCCCTTCCGTCGTGCCCGCATGGTCGATCTCGACGGAACGATTCACCCGAACGACATTGAGCTCTTTAGCGAGGCGCAATTGCGTCGCGTCGATGGCCTCGCAGCCTTCGGCATGCTCCACGTTCCCGACGAGGTCGGCCATCGGCCCGTGCCGATGTCCTTCGACGTGAACGCCGAGCACGACTGGAGCCCCGTAGCGGACCTGCGCACCGGCGAGACTCGGTGGCTGCCCTCATCGCTGGTGTGGTTCGACTGGCCCGGCCTGCGTGCCGGCTCCTACCGCGGTTCCTCCAACGGTGCCGCGGCTGGTAACACCCTCGAGGAGGCCGTTCTGCAGGGTCTGCTCGAGCTTGTCGAGCGGGACTCTGTAGCTCTGTGGTGGCATCCAATGTGCCACCGCCCGGCATACGATCTCGCCGCATGGGATGACCCGCGTATTGTGGCGGCGTTGACCCCACAGCGGGCACTCGGCACCGACGTCTGGGTCCTCGACATCACCTCCGATCTGGGTATACCGGCCGCGGTCGCCGTCGCCCACGGTGTAGGCCGTACTGCCGCACCGATGATGGGATTTGGCGCGCACGTCGACCCGGCCCTGGCCGTCGTCCGCGCACTCACGGAGTTGGCTCAGATGCAGACAGTTCTCTTCCAGGGTGGCTCGGATCTCCTGGACGGCGCGGGGCCGGGCGAGCGTAGATGGTTCACACAGGTGACGTGCGAGAGCGAGCCGTGGCTCGCTCCGCATGGCTATGTCTCTCCCCCGCAGGTGCCCTCCTACACCACGATAGGCGAGGCAATTGAGGACGTTGTTACGTCCATCGAGCGCGCAGGCATGACCGTGCTCTGGGCCGATGCCAGCCGGCCAGACGTTCCGCTCAGTATCGTGCGCACCTACGCGCCCGGTATGCGCCACTTCTGGAATCGCTACGCGCCTGGCCGGCTGTACGACGTGCCGCCGCGGCTGGGCTGGTGCGAAGAAGGCTACGGGGAGGCGGACCTCAATGCTTGGGCGATGATCTTGTGACCTACCGTGACGTGCGCTCCTGCGGTCAAGCCCAGGCGGCAAGGCACGCGTGCGTGAAGCACTTCGGCAAGGAGTTGGCTACGTGACAAGTGTCTGGAATGCCCTCGCGCGAACACCCGAGGACGCTCGTGAATCGAGCGTGGGGTTCCTGCTCCAACGCCAGTGCGCCAACGGATTTTGGTCGGACTTTCGCCTCGCACCCGGTCTATCGGATGAGTGGGTCTCCGGCTATGTCGGCGATCGCATCGCCGGGATACCCGGCACGCAGCCGATGCTCGAAGCCGCGTGGCAGGCACTGGCCAAAAGACGTACCGAGCGCGACGGGCGCGGCTGGGGATACAACGTGCTCGTCCCTCAAGATGCCGATTCCACCTCATGGGCATTGCGACTCGCGCAACACGTCGGACGCGGTGACGATGAGGGTGCCCGAGATGCGCGTGCGAGCCTGGCAGCCTTCATGCACGATGACGGCTTGCTCGGCACTTACGGCCCCACCGAAGACATCGCACGCTTCATCGATGCCGACCCCGGCCAGGACTTCCGCGGTTGGACCGCTGGTCATGCGTGCGTCACGGCAGCGGCCGCCGGAGTTATCGGTCTCATCGATCCCCGAGCGCTGCTTACAGCGCAGCGACCGGATGGCCGCTGGCGCAGCTACTGGTGGGCATCCGACACTTTCGCCACCGCATTGGCGGTCGAGGCGCTTGCATCGCACCCGGATGCGGCCGCCGCTCTCACGCGAGCCGGTGCGTGGGCGGCTTCATTGCAATCCGCTGACTTGACGGCCTTCGAGATCGCCAATCTCCTCCTCATCTGCGCGATCACGGGCCATCCGGATGGTCTTACCGTACGAGAGGCATTGCGTCATCTCACATTCACAATGCTGCCTGACGGATCCTGGGCACCCGGTGCCCTCCTGAGAGTGGCGCATCCGCAGGACACCGACCCCAATGCCGTGACAGACTGGATCCCCGGTGGATGCATCGAGGGGGCGGTAGTGGGGGACCTGCGACGCGTCTTCACCACCGCTACGGTTGCGCATTCAATCGACGTGGTACTCCGATCGGAGATGGGCTCATGACCACCTCAACGAACTCCGATCACATGTCGCGAGAGGTAGTCGACCATCCTTTTCCCGACGATCCCGTGGACTACTTCCGCCGCCACGGTTACAGCGGCCTTAAGGCATTCTACTCCCCCGATGAGGCCCTCGAGCTCGGCGCGAGAGTGTGGGCCCTGCACGATGCCATGCAGGCAACCCTCCCCGTGGATGCCTCGCCCGTCCTGCGGTCCATGCCGTGGCCGGTGTCATCGATCCCCTACGACCTCGCCGCCAGTCTCCGACTGACCGAACTGACCGAGCTCGCCAGGGTTTTGCTCGATGGGGATGAACCGCACGTAATATCCTGGCAAGCCTTCGCCCGTCGGGCTGGCGCACCCGCGACACCGTGGCATCGTGATGACGTCGCGATGCCGGTCGATGGCCCGTGCGTCGCCTTCTGGATCCCGATGACCCAGGTACCCACCCGCACCGGACTCGTTACCATCGCTGACACAGACGGCAGGGGTCCACGGCCGGCGCGGCAGGCCGATCTCGATCCAGGCGATCTCACCTGGCACAACATGACCGTCGTGCACAGGGCTGAAGATTGCCCGATCGACTTCCTCGCCTTCGCCTTCGTAGTTGCCGGGGCCCAGGCGCGCATCGACCTCGGGGATTGGCCGCAACTACGCGGTACGCGTGGCCTACTGTGCAGGCGGATCTCCCCCGACCTGCGACACCGCGGCTCGGTCGTCACCGACGCTACGCCACCCCTGACATCACTGAGCCGCTAGTCGTGCCGGCCTTTCCCCGGAAGGTGCCGGACTCCCTCGTCGAGATCGCGGATCCCATCATCGAAATCCTCGGCGAGCTTGTGCCGGCAGCCGATGCCGAACGTGCACGCTCGGCGCTGTCGCGCATGGATGTGCTATCGGTTCGAGCACTTGGACTCGAAGTGGTGCTACCGCCACATCCACCGGCGTGCGACATCTCGGTACTCATGCCACCTCGAGACGTGCCCGAATTCGCCCGGGTAGGCCATGATGTGCTCGTGTCGTTGGCGATGTCGGCCAGCGCCTCGGACAGCACGTGGTGGGAACTCGACACATCAGTACCGTCGATTCCGGTCGGTGCGTTCATTCGTTCGAACAAGTCCGTTGCTTTGTCCGTCGTGCGATCCGCGGCAGCACGGGAGCCCGCTCTGGCACGAGCAGTCGGCACCCTCGAGGACATGATCGCCCCTTACTGGCACGGCCACGGGCGCCTCATCGGGTTCTTTCCTGGCCGCGAACCCTCCCCTGTAGCCGCGGCACTGCTCCCCGACCTCGACCGTGAAGCCTTTTCAATCATCCATGCGCTGAGTTCCGGGACCACCATCGCCGTGAACCCCGATAGCGAGCTCATCATGCACCTCGCGAAGCATCTCAACGGCTCCGCGATCGCGGTCGCCGCGGATGCCGAGGGTCGCACTGCAGTCTCTTGGGAGGCATCCTTCTGGGAGCGCGAGCAGGCGATGGCCGAGGGTAAGTGGACACCAGTCCTGCAGTCGGGACCAGTGTGGGGGGACGCAACACACAGCCTGTCTGCATTGCTCGCCGTCCAGGGCATCCATACTTTCGATGCGCTGCCCACGATCCGGCTGCTCAGCGGTATCGATCACATTAAGATCGGGCCTAGCGGAAGGGTCAAGGCGTACGTGGGTGCGCACATACTTATGCCAGGCCATCGATAGCCTGAGCCGTCGTGAAAGAAGACCACATCCCAGCCTCCCGACTCG
Organism: Bifidobacterium breve; assembly: GCA_945861775.1. GTDB lineage: Bacteria > Actinomycetota > Actinomycetes > S36-B12 > S36-B12 > UBA4592. The sequence continues at coordinate 20,679 of CAMAVT010000014.1, read as the reverse complement.
GGACTAGGGCGCGATCGCAGCGAATGCGTTGACGCCACTGCTCGCTGATACCCCCGCGCCTGAATGAGTCACAAGAAGGGAGCAGCCGCGTGGTCCTTGCCATCACCCGTCGCGTGCACCTCATTGGATGCGGTATGCCCAAGAGCGGGACGACGTCAGTAGCGACCATGCTCGCACCCGTACTGCGGGCCCAACATGAGTTCGAGATGGATCAAGCCGCACAGGTGCGACTGCTGGAGCAGTCAGGCGAAATGACGCGGTCTGAAGTCTCGGCGTATCTGGTAGACCGCGATAGGCGCTGCAACGCCGAGGTTGATTCCACGAGTTTCCTATGGACATGGTCGGATCGTTTGCCCGAGCTGTTCCCAGATGCTCGATTCGTTGCAACAGTAAGAAGTCCGCGCGACTGGTGCCGTTCCCTGGCGGGCATGCTCCTGACAATGAGCGATGTACCCGAAGCGCACCGCGACTGGGGTCGCGCGACGGTGAATCGTGATCTGGGCTCGCGGCCATTGGGTGACGCGCAGGCCTTCCTGCGCGCCGCGATGGACCACTGGCGCCAGTCCGCCCGTGCGATCTCCATGCTTCCCGTGGACCGCACCTGGTGGTGCAGGACTGAGGATCTCTCAGTGCGAGCGGATGATCTCGCTCGTTGGGCCCGCGTCCACCCCGACTGGCTGAGACGTGTCCCCGCCAACCGTGCCGTGACGCCGCTCGATGGCGTGCGCGCAGTCCTCACCGACGAGCGGGTGGAGGAGGCGATCACGTCGGGTGATGAGGAGGTGTGGCAGTCGCTCGGGGCGCTCGCCGATTCCTCTTAACGTGGCCGGGCCAGCCAAAACTCGCCCACGGGAACGTACTCATCCGCGTCGAGTCCCAAGGCTTCTAGGACTGCCGCGGTCGGGCCGCTACCGATCGGGCACATGGCGAGTCCCAGGGCCGTGGCACCCAGTTGGACTGCATGCAGGATGACACCGGCATCCTTAAGCGCCAAAGCGTGCGCGATGCCCTCGTACTTCCACGCGAGACGCGCATGCCGACTGATGAGTAACCCGTAAACAGGGTAGTCGCCCACGATGGGCTGCTTCGGGTAATCGCACGTTCGGAGCAATGTGTGCTCCCCCGGGTCATACCACCACATCCCGGATTCGATGCCGACGACATCACGGATCGCCAACCACAGACCAATCGAGTGCGTACCACCACCGGAGGGCACCGGGCGCCTGACACTGTCATACGACATCGCTGATGCTGAGTCCCGCGGCTGCGAGTCGACGACGCGCAGCGTGTGCCAAAGGATTGCGCCGAGATCACGCAACTCGATGGACTCTTCGCCCAAGTCGGGGTGGCTCCTGCGTTTCTCGATAACCTCCCACAGGCCTGGTCCGGGCTCCGCAGGATCCGGCACGGGAAGCGGGACGGTTCGGTCTTGGTGCGGTGGGCGTGCGTCGAAAGGCTCGGGATCGTGGACGTCGGCAAAGCGGAACGTTCCACCTTTGTCTGCCGAGTCGAATCGCGACCGCGAAGCGAAGTAGCGGTCGTGAAACTCCCAGTAGCGCGACGAACCTTCGTCATCGCTGTCATCGAGGAGCTGACCCATCTGCAGCATCGCATGAAGTGCTGGCGGTGCCTCGCCCGCAACGACCGCGGCTGCAGCCCCCGGCGTCAGGGTCGCGGTTAACGGGGAGCGCCCAGATTCGAGGAGCCAGGTGCCTCCCGTGTCGCGCATCAGGGCGAAGCGGGACAACCGCACATCGCCGCCGATCTGCGCGGGCACAGGAAGGGGCACGTTAGCGCGCAGCGGTGTGAGCGTTGCCCACACCGTTCCCTCGGCTCCGCGCACCTGCCAGGCGAGCAACTGCCTGGCGTGCAGCGCGTCGAGGACTCCGCGCACATCGCGGCCGGCGCGAGGGGTGCCCACCTCGAGGAGTTCATCCAGCGTTGCACCATGTTCGAGTGCATCCAACAGAGGTTTATCCGTGAGTTGTGTATGTCCGGTCAAGCCGGCAAGGCCGAACCAGGTGCGGATCACTCCCGGAGCCAGGGTGAGCTTCAGCACAAGGGATGGGTCGAGGATCCCGGACGACCTTTCAGGTCCCGGCTTCCGTGAACTCATGCGTTCATCATATTAGAACCGGCGCGGCGAAAATTGTGACTTAGTTGAGCTCGGGTGTTGGAAAGTGTGGCTTAAATATTTTGATTCAGCATGCGGAAGTTACCCAAGGTATTGGGCTTTACCCGCTCAAGTCCGAGGAACTCGGCAACGCCTTCGTCATAGGACTGCAGCAGTTGTTCATAGACATCTTCACCCACCAAGGTGTCATCGATTTCGACAAAACCGTGACGGCCGAAAAACTCTCTCATGAATGTTAAACAGAACACTCGCTTAATACCGAGTTCCCGGGCATTGGTTAATAACTGCTCAAGAATCTGGGAGCCGATTCCGTTACGGGCTTGATCGGGACGCACAGCGAGCGTGCGAACTTCAGCCAAGTCCTCCCACATCACATGCAATGCCCCACAACCGATGACCGCGCCATCAACTTCGGCAACGAGAAACTCTTGTATTTGCTCGAAAATCGTGACGGTTGCCTTGGAGAGCAAACTGCCATCCACCGAATACACGTCAATAAGACCGCGAATTGCGCGAACATCCGTTGTTCGGGCCGCCCTGATCGTGATCATTGATCCCGCTCCGGCTTCACTAATGGAAACAGGATCGTTTCCCGAATGCCTTGTCCCGTGAGTGCCATGAGAAGTCGATCAACTCCCATTCCCACTCCACCACTGGGTGGCATGCCATGTTCTAGGGCCCTTAAGAAATCTTCATCGAGGGGCATCGCTTCCTTGTCACCTTGTGCCCCAAGGGATGCCTGTTCGACCAAACGCTCACGCTGGATAACAGGATCCACCAATTCTGAGTAACCGGTTGCTAACTCAAAACCGTCGATGTACAGGTCCCATTTTTCGACGACCCCAGGTCGCGATCGGTGATCACGTGTCAGGGGTGAGGTGTCTACCGGAAAATGCATAACAAATGTGGGACCGGAAAAGGTTGGGATCACGTAATGCTCAAAAAGCTCCTCAACAAGTTTCCCATTCACCCAAGTCGGAGCAAATTTGATATCGGCTGCCACACACAGGGTTTCAAGTAGCTCCCGAGATGTTTCCGGTGTTACGTCCTGATCAATGGCTGCGGAGAGTGAATCATAAAGATCAATCTGAGGCCAAACACCAGAGAGATCGTGTTCACTTCCATCAAAGTGAGTAACCGTGAGTGAGCCAGCAACTGCTTGCGCAGCCTCTTGAATCAATTCACGCGTAATGGTTGCCATGTCTTGGTAGTCGGCGAATGCTTGATAAAACTCAAGCATGGCAAACTCTGGCGAGTGGCTCGAGTCGGCGCCTTCATTGCGAAAATTTCGATTGATCTCGAACACTCGATCCAAACCACCAACCACCGCGCGCTTCAAAAACAACTCTGGGGCAATTCGCAAATAGAGGTCTATTCCAAATGCATTTGAGTGGGTAATAAACGGTCGAGCCGTTGCGCCCCCCGGTTGCGTTTGCAACATTGGAGTTTCTATTTCAAGGTACTCGCGATTAGATAATGACGTGCGTAGCGCAGAAACGGCTTTGACTCTGGTTCGAGCCATGACCTGCGCTTCCGGGCGCATAATTAGATCTACGTAACGCTGGCGTACACGCGACTCTTCATTCATTTCTTTATGAGCAACGGGGAGTGGGCGTAACGATTTTGCCGCCATGCTCCACGAATCAACATAAACGGAGAGTTCGCCGCGCTTGGATGAAATTACTTCACCTTGAACGAAAATTTGATCACCAAGATCAACGAGAGCTTTCCAGTCCGCCAGACTCTCCTCACCGACTTGGCCAAGAGACACCATCGCCTGGATGGTTTCACCGCTGCCCGCAGCAATCGTCGCGAAAGCTAATTTCCCGGTATTACGGCTAAAAATTACCCGGCCAGCGATTCCTACGGTGACGCCCGTTGACGCTTCCGCCTCCAAATGACCGTATTGTTCGCGCAATTTTGTAATGGATGACGTGATGGGGAGGGATACCGGATAGGCCTGCAACCCTCTGTCCAACAAGACCTGGCGCTTGTCTCGCCGGATCTGGACCTGTTCGGGAAGGTCTAACTCGTCACTCACAGTCGCTAAGGCTATTAGAAGCACGTCACACACAAACTTGGACCTAGACTCACCGGCGTGAGCCTTTCGCATCCACTATTTAGCCCCAGTTCAATTAAAGGTGTCCTCTTTGATTTTCATTCAACCTTGGTTGATCAAGGCAGTAGTGAATTATGGCTAGAGATCGCTTGCAAAAGTGTGGAACTTGATCCGCTGGAATACACAGAGATTGTGCCCAAGTTGAATTCGATAGTTGAATTTGCCCGAATTGAGGATCCACAACACACCCGAGATCTCAGCGGGGCAGCCCACGAAGAGATCTTCACTCGGCTTCTCGGCGATTTCACCGAGGAACCACTCACCTCGGCGCTCTACTCAAGTCTTACCCAAGCATGGTTTCCCTATGAGGACACACTCCCTGTTTTGGATGCCCTACGCGAGCAAGGAATCACGACCGCGATTATTTCCAACATTGCTATCGACCTAAACCAGATTATGGCTCGAATGGGTATTGCGAACTGTGTTGATCATGTCTTTACTTCAGCGCAGCTAGGTTACGTTAAACCGAATCCTGAAATTTTTCTTGCAGTGAGCGAAGCCATCGGAATTGGCCCGGAGGACCTACTCATGGTTGGAGACAATGCAATCGACGACGGTGGCGCCGGCGCTGCGGGGATTCGAACTTTGATTCTTCCCCGAACTACTGGCCCAATTCACGGTTTAGCCACCGTGCTCGGCGTAGTCGCTGGATCCCGAGCCCTTGACTCCTAGCTTCTACTTGGCCTGATTTTTTTCAAACAGTAATGCCAGACCCAAGAGAGTCAGGTCGGGTTCATGATGGGTAATACTTCGCGACTCGTTAACAACCACCTGACTAAGCCCACCGGTTGCCACGACCGCTGTGACGGCACCAATTTCTTCGATGATCCGGCCAACTAAACCGTCCACCTGACCGGCAAATCCAAAGACCGCACCTGATTGAAGGGCCTCAACTGTGTTTTTCCCAATTACCGAACGCGGAGCCACCAATTCAACCTGCCGTAATTGCGCTGCACGTTGAGCCAGCGCTTCAATTGAAATTTCAATTCCTGGCGCTAATGCGCCACCGAGGAACTCACCTTTCTCGGACACTACGTCGAGGTTGGTCGAAGTTCCAAAATCAACAACGATGCAAGGACCACCAAAAAGATGGTGGGCCGCGAGTGTATTAACAATCCGATCCGCTCCAACCTCTTTCGGGTTGTCGGTAAGTATCGGGACTCCCGTCTTGATTCCAGGCTCAACAATCACCACGGGAAGGTCAGAGTAATAACGCTCGATCATGAGTCGCATTTGATGCAAAACGGCTGGCACGGTGCTACACAAAGCGACACCGGTAGCTGCGGGTTCATCTTCAAGTAAGCCGCGGTACTTCAGCGCAAGCTCGTCAGCAGTCTGCGCTGGATCGGTGTTAATCCGCCACGATTTATGGAGGATCCGATTTTCATATAGACCAATCACCGTATTGGTGTTTCCCACATCAATCGCGAGCAGCATTAGATCATCTCCATCCGAAGGTCGGCACCAATATCGAGAACGGGCGCAGAGTGGGTAATCGCACCAACCGCAACGTAGTCAACGCCGGTAGTCGCTACATCGGCAGCCGAGTCGATTGTGAAACCTCCCGATGCCTCCAACTTCGCACGGCCAGCAGTGACTTTAACTGCTTCTCTCAATTCGTCAATCGAGAAATTATCCAGCAGCACGAGATCTGCACCGACCGTGAGGGCTTCCTCTAGTTGATCAAGGGAATCGACCTCGACTTCAACCGGGAGGTCGGGGAAACACTTCTTAATTAGTTCATAAGCCTGGGCAACCCCACCGGCAGCCACCACGTGATTGTCTTTGATCAGGGCTGCGTCTGAGAGGTTCATCCGGTGATTGAGTCCCCCGCCACACCTCACCGCATATTTTTCCAGTGTTCGAAGTCCGGGAGTTGTCTTTCGGGTATCACGCACTTTGGTACCTGATTCCCCCAGCGCTGTGGCCCAAGCCTGGGTGGCTGTTGCGATCGCGCTGAGATGGCTCAGCAAATTCAGTGCGGGACGTTCCCCCTGCAGTAGTACTCGAGTAGGCCCGGTGATCGATATGAGAACCTGACCTGCGAGGACATTGTCGCCGTCACTTACCGGAGTCTTAATCGACACTGAAGCGCCACCCAGAATCACGAATACAGCTGCTGCGACCGGGATCCCGGCAATTGTTCCGGCTTCTCGAGCCACCAAGTCCAATATGGAAACTTGATCAATGGGGATAGTTGCAATTGAGGTCACGTCACCGTTGTCGTCACAGTCCTCATGTAGGGCTCGCAGGGCAACCTCGGATACATCAAGGGGATTCAGGCCACCGGCAATGAGTTGGTCTGCCAGTTCCTTCTTGATTTTGTGCGACTGCATCAGGTCCCTATTCCAGTGGTCGTTGTGATCAATTCACCATCGGGTGACCGGTGTGAAACTAGCCGAACCTCAAAATCAGTGCTGCGCTCGGGGTAGTCCTCGCGCCAATGTGAACCGCGCGTCTCTTTCCGAGCTAATGCATTTGCGATTAGCACCTGGGATACCGTGAACAGGTTTGCACTCTCCCAATCTTCGGTGCATGCTCGAGCACCAGTGCGCTCGATTTTGGCCAGCCACTCTTGTGCGTGAGTAAGCGATTCCTCGCTGCGCAGAACACCTGCATTTCGATCCATCACGCTCTGCATATCTCGTCGGACTCGGTGCGGGATTAAAAATGAATCTTGGGAAGAGTCGGCTTTCACCGGATGACCTACAAGTTGATCCGAGTCAATGGCGTTCATGATCCGGCGCGAATACACCAAACCTTCCAGGAGCGAATTGGATGCAAGACGATTTGCTCCGTGGACTCCGGTACAGGCAACTTCACCCGCTGCGTAAAGACCGGGAATGCTCGTTCGGCCAAAAAGGTCTGTCACCACACCACCAGAGACGTAGTGCTGAGCTGGACCCACCGGGATTAGGTCGGTCACCGGATCAATACCGCGTGATCGTGCACTTGCAAGAATTGTGGGGAATCGACGTACCCACGTGTCAGCACCCAACATGCGACCATCAAGCCACACATGCGAGGAACCTGATGCGCGCATTACTTTCATAATTTCTTTTGCAACTACATCACGGGGGGCTAAGTCACCAAGCTCGTGAATTGAATCCATGAAAGGCTGCAAGTCTGGGTCAAGGAGACGCGCACCTTCACCTCGAACAGCCTCACTGACAAGTGGCTGTTGGCCTTTAGCGAGTGGACCGAGCCACAAAACGGTTGGATGAAACTGCACGAACTCGAGGTCCGCGACACTCGCGCCTGCTCGTAGTGCAAGTGCAATGCCATCACCCGTTGAAACATAGGGATTAGTGGTTTGTCCAAAAACTTGACCGAAACCGCCCGTAGTCAAAATTACGGCTGGGGCTAGAGCCGCTCCAATACCATCACGCTGGCCGGAACCCATAACGTGCAGGGTCACCCCCTGAGCCGCGCCATGTTCGTCGGTCAAAAGGTCAAGGGCAAGTGCGTTCTCAACAATTTCAATGCCTGGGTCAGTAAGAACCGCGGAAACCAACGCCCGAGAAATTTCGGCACCGGTTGCATCACCCCCTGCGTGTGCGATGCGGTCGCGGTGATGGCCACCTTCTCTGGTGAGAGAAATTTCACCGCTCGGGTCGAGATCAAAGTTTGCACCTAGGGTGATTAAGTCCCGGACAGCCTGCGGTCCTTCTGTGACGAGCACCTCGACAGCCTGTGGATTACACAACCCGGCACCGGCGGTGATGGTGTCGTCTCGGTGCTCTGAAGGTGAATCATCTTCAGCCAGTGCTGCTGCAATCCCGCCCTGTGCCCAGCGCGTTGATCCTTCATCTATTTGAGCCTTCGTCAGGATCACAACGCTTCGACCCGTACGACGAGCGTGAATTGCTGCAGAAAGGCCGGCGACACCTGAGCCGATCACGATCACGTCAGCCGTGATCTGCCAACCGGGTGAATCCGAGGTCAGCCACCGTGGGATGTGAATATCACTCATCTGGATTCACTCCGCCCAGCGGCACATTGTCAATCAAACGAGTTGACCCAAGGAGACCGGCAAAGAGTATTCGACCTTGTGTTGCATTTTCTGTTCCGACAAGCTCACGTGAGAGATCAGGTGTCATAGCGACTAGATAAGAAGTTGTGATCTGCGCGGATAGCGCGTCCCGCGCTGCACTTAGTTTCGCGTCAATGTTTCCTTCAACTGCCTGTGCCGCGAAGAGAGCTCGAGATATCGAAGCCGCTTCAGTGCGCTGCTCGGGGCTGAGGAAAGTATTGCGCGAACTCATGGCCAATCCATCGGGCTCGCGTCGCGTTTGCACTCCAACGACTTTAACGGGGAAGTTCAGTTGTTGCACCATATGCGAAATAAGCGCTAACTGCTGGTAGTCCTTTTCACCAAAAGCCGCAAAGTTTGGTTGAACTAGGTTCAGAAGTTTCGCAACAATTGTGAGCATTCCGGCAAAATGCCCGGGACGGTCAACCCCTTCGAGTATCGAACCCAATGGTCCTGGTTGCACGCTGACGTACTGAGAGGTTTGCGTCCCACCGGGATACATCTCAATCACGCTGGGGGCAAACACAAGGTCAACGCCACTGGCCTCGCACTGTGCAAAATCACTTTCTAATGTCCTTGGGTATTGCGATACATCTGTTTCATTCCCAAACTGGGTCGGATTCACAAAAATTGACACGATAACTTCGCCAGCGGGGCCAACCAATGCCCTTGATGCATCAACGAGGTCGAGGTGCCCTTGATGCAGTGCACCCATTGTTGGAACAAAAGCCCGAACGACTCCCGGCTCTCGTGTCAGATCACCGATGTGGTGGATTAACTTGGTCATGTTTTCTCGCCTAATTCAATGAGAAGATCCGCTGCTTGGTCAACGGAAAGCAGACCTGCGGCAAGTGCTCGGTCGGTTGCTAGTCGGGCGAGGGCACGATACGCACTTTGTGAACTTGGACGGTCCTGCAACGCGTCAAGGTGTTTGCGAATCACTTCGCAGTCTCCGCGAGCAACCGGACCGGTGAGGCCTTTGTCTCCTAGTCGCAAAGCGTTGTCAAGGGAGGCGCTCAGAAGTGGTGCAAGTAGGCGCTGCGGACTTTCCATTCCTGACTGTGCCAAAAGAGATACGGCCTCATTGACCAGGACATTGAGATAGTTTGAACTCAGCACCATCGCGGTGTGGTAAATCGCTCGTGACTCTTCGGGGACCCAAACCGGCTCGCCACCCATCTCAACCACGAGTGCCTCGGCTACAGGTCGCAACGCGTCGGTAGTGGTCACTCCAAATGGTGTGTCTGCCAACCGTGCTAGGTCAACACTGGTTCCGGTGAACGTCATGACCGGGTGAATCGCCATGGGTGAAACTTGCGGCGCCGAATCAAAAACCGAAATCCCGTAGCTTCCAGAGGTGTGCGCCACAAACTGGCCTGGAATGAACACCTCACTGGAGGAGAAACCACGGACTAGATCTGGAAGGACACTGTCGGGAACGGCCAGAATCACCAACTCAGATTCCGCCACTACTTGATCGGCGGGTTTTATTGGCACCCCGGGAAGGAGCGCTTCCGCGCGCAGTCGCGATAAATCCGAAACTGCACTGACACCCGTGCAGTTGTGTCCGGCCGAGCGAAGTGCGGCGCCCAAGACAGCGCCGACCCGGCCTGCCCCGACTACCCCAATGCGCAAACGGGGAGGTGCGTCCATGTCAAAAGCCTAGGGGTGACTAGCGTCGTGTCCCATGTCCCCATACATTCCTTGGATCAATGCTTGGGAGGGCGCAGCTTTCGGCCCCAGTGGCTTTTATGGTGAGTTCGGGTCCAAGGGAAGAAATCCTTATGAGCACTTTCGCACAGCCGTAACGTCGAATCCAGATTTGGCAGGGGACCTCTTTCCCTATCTGCTCGAAACTTATGAGTACTGCGGTTCACCTTCGCAATTCTTAATCCTCGATGTCGGTGGATCCGATGGCCTACTGATGACCAATGTGCAGAGCCTCATTCGTGAAAACGCACTCAACTGGAAAACCCAAATTTACGATGTATCCAGTGGTGACGCGCGAAAAATTCCGATCCGGGAGAAATTCGGTGTCGTGATTGCCCATGAACTCTTGGATGACATTCCCACTTCCGTTGTCGAATTCGACCTGGATCTCACACCACGTCTAGTTTTGGTCGAACCAGCCAGCGGCCATGAACAGTTGGGCGAAACCATTTCACAGGCGGAATGGGAGTGGCTAAATAAGTGGTGGCCACAGACCGCACCACATGCTCGCCGAGAAGTGGGAATCACCCGTGATCACACTTGGGTTAAATTGGTCAATATTTTTACTGTTGGTCGGGCAATCGCCATTGATTATTCGCATTCAATGGAACAAAGAGCCAAGGGACTATTTGATGCGGGAACCCTCACCGGATATCAACTTGGTAGTTCCGTTCGCGCGATTCCTAATGGTGAAGTGAACATTACTGCTCATGTCGCATTAGATTCCTGTGCAAGCGCTGCAGTGGCATCGCGGCCAGATATCACAGCCACTTCGATCATTGATATCGATCCTGACCACAACGACTTCCGGTGGCTTATTCAGGACTTTGGAGTTCGACCATGAAACGATGTGCGCATGCGTAGCGTGATTGCCGGTATTGGCTTGGCCCCCGGCGAGATCAAAATTGATCTTGGTGAATTTCACCCCAGCTCACAGGGAGGTTTTCAACTACACCTGACCCTCGATGGTGAGGTGATTACCAGTGTGGAACCCCGCATTGGCTTCATGCACCGCGGCGCCGAAAAGCTCTTCGAGGTTCGTGACTACCGGCAAATCATGATGCTGGCCAATCGCCATGACTGGTACGCACCGTTTTCGTCAGAACTTGGCGTTGCCTTGACCCTTGAATCCGCGATGGGAATTCACCCCCCTGAACGAGCCACCTGGATCCGAATGCTGCTGGCTGAATTCACCCGCATCTCAGCACTCATTGCATTCCTGCCGACACCGCAGACTCAACAGTTGCGCAACCAGATTGCAGATCTGTTCGAGTTTGTCACGGGCAATCGAGTGCACCCCATGTATGCGCGCATTGGCGGTGTCGCTCACGATATTCCCACAGAAACCGACGCACGAAGTCACGCTATTCTTGGTGAATTACAAAAGATTCTCCCCAGCTTGCGCGAAAGTCTTAATCAGAGCGAGTTGCGCGGATTGGCAGTTTTATCCAATGCTGATTCGATTTCATTTGGCACTACCGGACCTGTGGCCTGGGCCAGCGGACTCGACAACGATCTACGATTCGACACCGATTATCTTGATTACAAAGAGCTAGGTTTCTCAAAGCCAGCGGCGTACCAGGATGGAGATGCCTACTCTCGCTTTTTAGCACTGATTGATCAAGTCACATTGAGTATCGATTTGATCAAAGAAATATTCCCACATCTTGAGGCCACAAACGGATCAGATGTCAATGTGGTTCTCCCCAAGGTAGTACGCGCACCCGAAGGTAATTCATATAGCTGGGTTGACGGACCAACAGGAATTAACGGTTGGTATTTAGAGAGCGCCGGGGACAAGACTCCTTGGCGACTGAAATTGCGGTCTGCTTCATTTAACAATTTCCAAGCATTGGTCCCCACGTTGGTGGGACACCGAATTGATCAATTAGCTTCAGCTATCAGCAGCATGTTTCTTGTTATTGGTGACTTGGATCGTTAGCCCGAATATAGGTGGCAAATCGAGCCCGAAGCAGTGTTTCCATGTCAGGATCGATTTCACCGTGACCAAACATTTGCTTGGTGGCCCGAACGGTTTCAATAAATGTCCCGCCAATTGATCCAAGGTCTCCACCCTCGCCCTCAATCGCAATCATGCCCGGCATGTGCGAGAAGACATCGGTGAAGAAACCAATATCTAATTTCTTTTCCGCCAGGTGGAAAGCCTTGTGCCGGAGTTCATCAAAGGGAAGGTCTTCAAGCATGGTTTCACTCATGGGAGCACAGTACTTTGATCACGTGTCTGTCGTTGTGCCCTGGTCTCTCGCCACGCACAGGCTCTCCAGCCACAGTGAAGATATGACGAGCAGGATTCCCCCCAACGCGGCCAGGAAGCCATTAATGGTCGCGCTCCAGCCGGCCGGGGTGTCAAGATTCCCCATTGAGGCAAGCGCAACCCCAGCGTAGAAACCAGCAATAGCCGCACCTGTTCTGCTCCCCGCCAGCGCTAACACCGCGATCCGAGCCGAGGCCAGCGGTGGAAATGGCTTAGTTCCTGGTTCTCGTTTAAGGCGGGGTTTTGCCATGTAGGTCCAAATGCCAAATCCGCCACCAAGAATCCATAATGCACCGGCAGCCATGGCCGGGACGGGGAGTGAGCGGGAACTTTGACCCATAACAATCTGGGCGAGTGCAAATCCGATTGCCATCACAATCAATGCGATGATGACAAGCCGTGAAATCTTCGTAGCATGCATTAGCGCTCAAGTCCGATCTCAAGACGTTCAATTGCTTGCATCGATGACTCCAACTTGTCAACGGGTCCAGCCCCGGGAAGTTCACTGAACTGTCCATTCAATTTCAAAGCGGTCCACGGGGCGGTGACAAATACTCGTTCCCATGCCCGAGGGTGCGGGAGTGTCAGGATCGGATCTGCACTTGTCACGGGAACCCCATTCTCCCAGAGCGCGATTACATCGAGGTCCAATGTCCTTGGACCCCAACGAACTTCACGGGTCCGAGAATGGGCATCTTCTATTTCGTGAAGTCTGCTAAGAATGTCCAGACCTGAGAGTCCCGTATCAAAAAGTGCTACCGCGTTAATAAAGTCGTCCTGCTCAACGCCACCAACCGGTTTACTCCGATACAGAGGCGAACTCGCGACGGGAGTCAGCACCTCTGAGAGTTCCCGATACGCGAGCTGTACCGTCCCGACCGGGTCACCCAGATTTGAGCCGAAAGCAACGAGAACTGTATTTGTCATGAGCCGATGAATTTTGCTCGAGTGACAATCACGTCGCCAAACTCACCCTCAATTGGTGCATCGGGCTTATGAACTCGGATCTTGGCAAAAACCACCTGCGGGAATGCTAAGCAGTCGGTGGCAATCAGTTCAGCAAGTTTTTCAATCAAGTCCACGGGCTCTCCGGCAATTCGCGCACGGATTGAATCTGCTACCTCAGCGTAGTTAACGGTGTCCGCAAGATGATCGGTGTGTGCCGCGTGCGAGATTGAAAGCCCCAAAGTTGCATCGACACTGAAATACTGGCCGTTGATCCGTTCGTGTTCCAGAACGCCATGGTGACCGAATTCACGCAGTCCTAATAACTCAATTGAGTCAATTGCCGGATCCGGATTGATCGCGCACAGGGCCTTGTACGCATCAGAAGTTGCTTGAACGTCATGGACTCGAACACCCCACGCGCCGCCTTGCAGAAGATAGGCGGATGCGGCAGCCGATGCGACGTCACGCGCACCCACGTCTCGAGGTGTTCCTTCGGTGTCTGCGAGCAAAGAACCAAGGAATCTTTTACGGGAAACCCCAACAAGCAATGGGTAACCAATTGCCAGCAAAGCATCAAGATTTCGGAGCAGTTCCCAGTTGTGCTCGGCTTCTTTTCCAAAACCTATGCCGGGATCAAGAATGATGTTTCCTCGGTGGATTCCTGCGTTCATTGCCGCTTTCGTCCGGTCTTGCAATTCTGCACAGACTTCAACGAGTGCATTGTTGTAGCGAATATTTTCTTGCATCGTCTTGCTCGGTCCGCGCCAATGCATAACCACAATGGGGACACCAAGACTTGCAACTACATGAAACATTTGTGGATCAGAGAGACCTCCACTTACATCGTTTACCATTCGAGCGCCGGCGGAAATCGCAGCTGCGGCGACCTCAGAGCGCATGGTGTCAATACTTATGTGAATACCCTGCGCAGATAATTGCTCAACAACAGGAATTACTCGCGCTAGTTCGGTTTCCAGTGAGATTCTTTCGGCGCCAGGACGAGTGGACTCTCCCCCGATATCAATAATGTTGGCGCCATTAGCAACCATTGAAGTAGCGGCATCAACTGCTGACTTCACTGAATCAAATTGACCACCGTCAGAAAATGAGTCTGGGGTCACGTTCAGGATCCCCATAATCACCGGGGCGTGAGTGAACACGGGAGTTAGAGTCCAGTGATTAACGTCATGGCCTCGGATCGGGTAACCGCATCACGCAATACCCCACGCACAACACTCGTGGTCGTGACCGCACCGGGCTTACGGACTCCGCGCAATGACATGCACATGTGCTCGGCTTCCATGATCACAATTGCACCCCGTGGTTGCAAAATTCTCATTACCGAATCGGCTATCTGGCCCGTGAGTCGTTCCTGAACCTGGGGTCGCTGGGCAAAAACATCAGTGACCCGGGCTAGTTTGGAAAGCCCGGTAATACGACCGTCTTCATTCGGGATGTAACCGATATGGGCATGGCCATAAAACGGCAGCAGATGGTGTTCGCACATGCTGTTGAAATTAATATCTTTCACAATCACGAGTTCGTCGTGACCGAGATCAAATGTTGTGGTGAGAACTTCTTCAGGGGTTTGATGCAGTCCACCAAATATCTCAGCATATCCACGAGCAACCCGAGCAGGTGTATCGATGAGTCCAGGCCGATCCGGGTCTTCTCCGATTGCGATTAACAGATCACGAGTTGCCTTCTCAACACCCGCGTAATCGTAGGGTGCTTTAGGCCCTGGACTCGTAATACTGATTGGGTTGATGTCACTCATGACGCATTCAAACTATACGTCGGATTTGGCGGCATCAAGTGCAGGCACTTCCACCGGTCCACTAATGTCTGGCGACCTGCGTGCCGAACCCGTCCACGCACCCCGAGGTTCGCGTAAGTTCAACTCGGCGAAGATCTCGGCGATCTCCTCTTTTTGAAGTGTCTCCCGCTCCATCAGGGCTACCACAATTGCATCAAGTGCTTCCCGGTTTGCAACAAGTAGGTCATAGGCCTCTTGATGCGCAGTTTCGATGAATGCGCGAACTTCTTCGTCGATCGCAGCGGCGACTTCCTCCGAGAAGTCTCGAGTGTGACCCATGTCGCGGCCCATGAACACTTCACCCTGTTCTCGACCGTACTTGATAGCTCCCAGCCGTTCAGTCATGCCGTATTGCATAACCATGGCGCGAGCAACAGCCGTTGCTTTCTCAATGTCATTGGATGCACCGGTCGTGGGATCATGAAAAATCAATTCCTCGGCTGCACGGCCGCCCAGCATGTAAGCCACCTGGTTGAGCATCTGGCTTCGGGTCGTGGAGTATTTTTCTTGATCGGGCAACACCATGGTGTACCCGAGTGCTCGTCCACGCGGCATGATCGTAATTTTGTGCACGGGATCATTGCCGGGAAGTGCTGCAGCGACAAGTGCGTGCCCTGCCTCGTGGTAGGCGGTAATCAGGCGTTCTTCATGGTCCATTGCTCGAGTGCGCTTTTGCGGACCTGCCATAACCCGATCAATTGCTTCGTCCATGATCACATTGGTGATCTCGGATGCACCTTCACGCGCGGTCAGCAACGCGGCTTCGTTGAGCACGTTGGCCAGGTCAGCACCGGTGTACCCGGGGGTTCTTCGCGCAACGTTCATCATTTCCACGTCATCACAGAAGGGTTTGCCCTTTGCGTGCACCTTGAGAATCTCAAATCGACCATTGAGATCGGGGCGTTCGACGGCAATTTGTCGATCAAATCGACCGGGACGAAGTAGCGCCGGATCCAAGATGTCGGGGCGGTTGGTCGCAGCGATCATGATCACTCCGCCGGAGACGTCAAAGCCATCCATTTCAACTAACATTTGATTAAGTGTTTGCTCTCGCTCGTCGTGGCCGCCACCCATTCCCGCACCACGATGCCGACCTACTGCATCAATTTCATCCATAAAAATAATTGCCGGCGCGTTGGCTTTTGCTTGTTCAAAAAGATCACGAACACGACTTGCACCGACACCGACAAACATCTCTACGAAGTCAGAGCCAGAAATCGAATAGAAAGGAACACCCGCTTCACCTGCAACTGCGCGAGCCAAAAGGGTCTTACCTGTTCCCGGTGGTCCGTAAAGCAATACACCCTTAGGAATCTTGGCGCCTACCGCTTTAAACTTTTCGGGATCCTGGAGAAAATCTTTGATTTCTTCCAGTTCTTCAACCGCCTCTGCGGCACCCGCAACATCAGCAAAAGTAGTTTGCGGCATGTCTTTGGTGACTAACTTGGCTTTTGACTTCCCAAACTGCATCAATTTGGAACCGCCACCCTGCATCTGGGAAAAAATGAAAACCATGATCAGGACTAAAAGAATGAATGGAATGAGAGAAATTATCAGGGTAAATAAAATATTTTCTGTTGGAACAACGACGTTGTAACCACCAGGAAGGGCTCCCGAGTCGGCTTCGCCCTGTAGTAATTCTTGAAGAACTAACCCTTGACCGGTGACATAGGTACTGCGAACGGTTTCACCATTTTTGAGGACGAGTTCCAGAACTTGATCACGATCCGTGATGGTAGCCGTATCAACATTGCCATCAGAAATTTCCGAAATTGCCGCACTGGTGTCCAATTCCTCTGGTGCACCAACCCCTGAAATCAAGCTTGAGCCGACGAGAACAAAAATGATCGCAATGGCAATCCAGAATATCGGCCCCCGCAAAATCTTTTTCAAATCCACCCCGTCACGGTACTACGCCCGAAGGCTCGCGATTGCGCTGCACCAAGGGTTATGCGTTAGGCGAAAAGGACGACTCCCTGCTCATTCCGTGCTTTTTGCAAGAGCTGATCCCCCGCCGGTTCCAAGGGGGCTTGTGTCAGGTATCAGGATTCGTAGACGTGCGGGGCCAGCGTGCCGATTGATCGCAGATTGCGATAGTTCTGGTCGTAGTCCAATCCGTAGCCAACCACGAATTCATTTGGGATGTCAAAGCCGACATATTTTGCGTCAACTTTCATTTTCATACCCTCTGGCTTGCGGAGGAGCGTGAAAACCTCAAGGGACTTCGGCTTTCGCGAACCCAAGTTCTTGAGCAACCAGGTCAGGGTTAGCCCTGAGTCAAGGATGTCCTCGATCACTAAAACATTGCAGCCAGCAATATCAGCATCAAGGTCTTTCAGGATTCGAACAACACCGCTGGAGGTCGTTCCCGAGCCGTAGGAGGAAACCGCCATCCAGTCCATGTGGGCCTGGCGAGGGAGCGCGCGCGCTAAATCAGCCATCACCATCACGGCGCCTTTGAGAACACCGACCAGCAGCAGGTCTTCATCAACGGGATAGTCGGCGGCGATTTGAATGGCCAGCTCGGCAATCCGGTCATGTATTTGCTCTTCGGTGAGGAGTACATGTTCTAACTGACCTTCTATGTGCCGTGCGTCCACGCATTGCTCCTTTAGTTTCCCTGGCTGAACACTAGCCTTCCATACTCTCTATTCGCGGTCACACCTAACGGCAACGCAATCTCACCTTGTCCCGACCACCCGGAAATGAGTGCTTCAACGCTCATGACATGTTGGTAGGTGAGTGGAGAGTTTTCGCGTGTTCCCGCCGTTAAGTGATCAAAGCACAACTTGATGAGTCGGGTGCGGATCGCACTAGGAACATTTTCTAATTCTTGAACACTGATGCTGACCTGGGTCTCTGATTTTTGCGCGGAACGAAAGGATTCATCAGCTATACGATCAAGTGCCCGATTATCAGCTCGCAACATATCCGCGGTGCGTACAAGCCCAGAAATAATCGATGGACCGAAAACCTCACTTAATGTGTCAAGATGTTTGCGCATTTTAACCCGCGAAAAAACTTCATCAAAATTGTGCGGATCTTGCCAAGGCGTGATCCCTAGCGGAGTTAGCAGTTCCACCACCGCAGCCTCAATTTCGCCACGTGAATGCGACAGAAACGGCCGGTGCCAAGTATTGGTACACGCGGACATTGCTGACAAACTGTGTGCTCCCGAGCCACGAAGTAGTCGCAGTAACACAGTTTCAGCTTGGTCGTTGGCGGTATGTCCCAGCAGGATCGGGCGTCCGTTGGCCACTTCTAAGAGTGCGGCACGCCTTGCCGTTCGAGCCGCCATCTCCATGCCGCCATCGGTTCCAACATCAACATTGCGAATCTCAATTGAGGTAGCGCCCAACTTCGTGGCGGCTAATGCTGCACTACTTGCAATTTCGGCAGAGCCGATCTGCAGGCCATGGTCAACAACAACAGCCTGCACGGTGAAACCGGACCGTTCCCCAACCCACACCGCAACGGCTGTGAGAACTAGAGAGTCCGCGCCACCGGAAAGACCAACCACCACCGACTCCGTGTCAGGCTCCAAACACGCCTTGACACTGTTACGCAGGGCAACCACGGTTTGTGATGCTGGCTTATTCATGACGGCTCATTCATGGTGGCTAAGCATTCGTTTTCGCCAAGTTGCTGGGTTTTCAATTTCGGCCATGGTGGGCAAATTTTCTGGTGACTCCCACACGACATTGAAGTCCGCGATTCCCATCTCGGCAACACAATTGCTGACAAATGCTTCACCTTTTCGGTACTGCATGAGTTTTTCATCCATCCCGATAAGTCGGGTTAACAGCTTCTTATTTGAATCACGTCGAACTTCAAACTTACGTCGAATCTCGGAGACTGTGGGGACAAGATCGGGTCCACCCTGATCCATAACGAAATCAGCGTGGCCTTCCAGCAGGGTTAAGAGCGCGACAATTCTTCGATAAATCCCCACCTGATCATCACTTTGAACTAGCTCAATCACACTCGAATCGTCGTTGCGAATGAGAGCATTGACAACTTGAATGAGACGCCAGGGGTACGCCCGCCCCGGTAGTTTTTCCGCGCCAATCATTTCCTTGATCAAATCAATGAAATAGCCCTGCATCCAAGGGACCGCTCCAAATTGAAGTCGGTGGGTTTCTTCATGTAAGCACACCCAGAGTTGAAAGTCGTGTTCGTCAACCTCAAGTGATTGCGCGACCTGGGTGATATTGGGTGCAACCAGGAGTAATCGACCGGGATTGACCAGTGCTTCGTATTGACCCAGCACTTTTCCTGATGCCCAACCCAAAGCGAGTCCCGTCTGGATAGCCCCTGCTCGGTCAGCTAAAGGGTTGCCATCCTCTCCGGCCTCTGATGCGATTTCAGCAATCACACCCAGAGCATTCATATTTGATTCAACCCAGCCCGCTCGATCCACCACAACGGTTTCATGGGTCACGGGAGCTTGGAGTTGCGAGACGGCAGTGATTTCGCGCGTTGCGACTTGAGCAAGCTCACGCAGTGAAGCAACAACCTGAGCCGCGTGTTCGGAGCTGACCTTGGGACCTGTGGGCATGGTGCGCCGAGAGGCCCTTCGGATGAGGTCCGAATGTGGGATCACGGTCACAAGCATCCGCATTTTGCGAGTTTGGCAGCAATGAGATCCATCGAACCTCGAGCGCTGGTCAGCGATCCAACCTGGTTACCCATCATGACAAAGACAAGAAGCCGCCCGCTTTTATCCAAAACGGTTCCAGCCAGTGAAGAGACTCCGGTGAGTGACCCGGTTTTAGCTCGAACAACGCCAGCACCTGCCTGCGTTCTCTTCGTGTCAAAGCGTGTTTCAAGTGTTCCCGTGCGCCCGGCAACGGGAAGGCCAGTAGCAATTGCAGCCCATTGAGATTTGTCACCGCGGACCATTTCAGTCAGCACCTGCGCAACCGTCGTGCTCGTCACCTTGTTCTGCACCGAAAGCCCACTGCCGTCAAACAAATTTAGATTCTTAGTTGAAATACCATTTTGATCCAAGATTAATTTGGTTGCGCGAGCACCACCTGCAAAACTGCCTTCACCAACAGTTTTTTCTCCCACAAGGTGCGCGAGAACTTCGGCTACGTCATTATCCGATTCCCGCAGCATTTCTTCAACGAGCACACTGACGGGCTCTGAGAGCACCGACGCCAATTGGACTGAACCCGCAGGAGTTTCACCCCGTTTGACAATCCCAACCGAAATCCCAGCCTGTCTTAATCGTTGAGCGAAAAGTTGAGCTGCTTGTTTCGCCGGATTTGAAACACGCGCCACTGAGCCGGGACTTACTCGAGCTCCGCCCACACTCAGCGCGGAAACAGGTGCTGCAACTCCAACCTTGGGGAAATTCGTTTGCCAACTAGGCCCCAGGAGCGGTCCGGTAAATAGGGAGTCATCGTAAAAAAGTTTTACATTCTTTTGATTTTTCGATGTCAAGGTACTGATTGTTTTTTGGGCCAAGGATTTGAGTGAGTTCGCGCCCTTTGCTCTCGGCAATAGCGGGTCACCTCCACCAACCAAGTACAGGTCAGCGCCATTGAGTTTCGTTTGCGTAGCCAGACGCGTGTTGGGGCCGAGTGAACTCAATGCTGCCGCAGCCGTCAGTACCTTGTTCACCGAGGCGGGAATTCGC
>CAMAVT010000013.1 GCA_945861775.1 Bifidobacterium breve | reverse complement strand
ACCACTTGCACCCTACGGGGGAACCTCCCAGGCCATGACCGACTTAGTCACCGCCTGTAAGTCACGGGGCCTCATGCCATTTGCTAACTTCAACAGAATGCATGTTGTTCCACCCTGTGTTGTCACCGAGGCGCAGGCGCGTGAAGGTCTGGAAATTCTGGACCAAGCGTTTGGTGACATTGACTCGTATTACCAAGGCTGATTTTTCTTGAAGCTCCTCGTTATCGGATCGGGTGCACGCGAGCACGTTATTGTGAGTGCTCTTTTGCGTGACCCGGAAGTCGAATCAGTCGTTGTTGCTCCCGGCAATGCGGGGATAGCAGCACTTGTTCAGTGCATTCCAATTGATGTATCCGATGCCCAATCAATCGGTGAACTTGCGACGGAACTTCAGGTTGACCTGGTTGTTGTTGGGCCCGAAGTACCACTCATGGCTGGTGCAGCCAATGAATTGAATGCCCGCGGAATTCCTTGTTTTGGACCGACGCGTGAGGCAGCATTGATCGAAGGTAGCAAGGCTTTTTGCAAAGAGGTTATGTCGCAAGCGGGTATCGCAACCGCATTAGCCCATATATGCGCCAACCTGACTGAAGCGGAAATTGCCCTTGACACTTTTGGTTCCCCGTATGTTGTGAAAGACGATGGACTGGCAGCGGGCAAAGGGGTCGTTGTTACTTCGGACCGAAGTGAGGCTCTCGCCCATGCTCGAAGTTGTTTCGAGGTTGGTGGAACCGTCGTCATAGAAGAATTTCTTGATGGTCCCGAAGTCTCTATTTTTGGTATCTCTGACGGCACCACGGTGATCGCATTACAACCGGCCCAGGACTTTAAGCGTGTCGGCGACAATGACGAGGGACCCAACACGGGTGGCATGGGCGCCTATTCACCTCTCCCTTGGCTCGATGAAAGCGTGGTGGCTGAAGTCACCGAGCGGGTTTTGCAACCAATGGCTGATGAAATGAAAAGGCGGGGGACTCCATTTGTGGGTGTGCTGTACGCCGGGCTGGCCATGACGACACGTGGGATTCGGGTGATCGAGTTCAATGCGCGCTTTGGTGACCCCGAGACCCAAGTAGTGCTCTCGCGATTGGTGACCCCACTTGGACAGTTTCTTTATGCGGCCGCAACGGGTCAACTGAAGGACTTTGCCACGCTCGTTTGGTATCCGGGGTACGCGGTCAATGTTGTTATTGCCGCCCAGGGCTACCCAGAAAGTCCGGTGCTGGGGACCCCAATTTCGGGGGTGGAACTCGCGGAGTCAGACCAACAGGTAGCTGTCTTCCACGCGGGAACAGCGCTGGTTGGTGCAGAGTTGGTTACCTCGGGCGGGCGGGTGCTATCGGTGATGGCTCAAGCACCCACTTTGAACGAAGCGAGGGAGCGCGCCTACGCCGGTGTGGCCCAGATTGTGATCGCCGGCTCCCATTTTCGCAGCGATATTGCCCGAAATGCTTGCGCTACCCACTCCTGAATCGGTCACATGAAAGAATGTAGCCGTGGGTAGCCGAGTGAATTCAATTGATAACGTTCTCGCCTCACGCTATGCATCACCTTCCATGGTGGATCTGTGGGCTCCCGAGTCAAAAATTCGGCTCGAACGGCAACTATGGATCGCGGTGATGCGCGCCCAGCAGGAATTAGGCATAGCCATCCCGGCTGGAGCCCCAGAAAAATACGAAGCCGTAATTGACACGATGAATCTTGAATCAATTGCCGAGCGCGAACGAGTCACCAAGCACGACGTAAAAGCACGAATTGAAGAGTTCAATGAATTAGCGGGTTCCGAATACATCCATCTCGGAATGACATCGCGGGACCTCACCGAAAATGTTGAGCAACTCCAAATCCGTTTGGGTTTAATGTTGGTGCGAGATAAGTCCGTTGCAGCATTGGACAGGTTGAGTGGTCTTGCTGTTGCCTACTCGGAACTTGCCATGGCTGGGCGTTCCCACAATGTTGCAGCTCAGATCACAACACTCGGTAAGCGCATGGCAACCTTCGCCGAAGAACTTCTTTTTGCAGTTGAAAGACTTGAAGAATTAATTGACGCTTACCCACTGCGAGGAATTAAGGGACCGGTGGGAACGGCTCAAGACATGCTGACATTGCTCGATGGAAATGAACAAGCACTGGGCCAATTGGAAACACGAATAGCTCACCACCTTGGATTTGACAATCTCTTGACCAGCGTTGGTCAGATTTATCCGCGTTCACTTGATTTTGAGGTGACGTCACTGCTTGTTCAAATCGCTTCTGGTCCATCAAATTTTGCAACAACGGTTCGACTGATGGCTGGGCAAGAACTTGCAACCGAAGGATTCTTGCCGGGTCAGGTTGGTTCATCCGCGATGCCGCACAAAATGAATGCTCGATCCTGTGAGCGCATTAATGGTTTTCACGTGATTCTGCGCGGCTATATGAATATGTGTGCCGATCTTTCTGGACAACAGTGGAATGAAGGTGACGTGGCCTGTTCGGTTGTTCGTCGAGTCGCGCTCCCTGATTCTTTCTATGCAATCGATGGCCTGATGGAAACATTTCTCACGGTGCTTGATGCATTCGGTGCATTCCCGGCAATGATTGACCGCGAACTGGATCGCTTCTTACCCTTTTTGGTAACGACTAAAATCCTGATGGCTGCGGTTCAATCAGGCGTCGGGCGCGAGACCGCACACGAAGTAATCAAGGAGCACGCGGTTGCAACAGCATTAGCGATGCGAGAAACCCCTGATGCAGATAATGATCTTTTGGAAAAACTTGCTGCCGATCCACGGCTGGACTTCACCGTTGAACAGTTGAATGCACTCCTTGCCCAACCAATTGAATTTACTGGGGCTGCCCAACACCAAGTTCGGGTTTTGGCAGACCGAGTTGAAATCCTCACCGCGCGTTATCCGGATGCTGCGGGCTACCAACCAGGCGGCATTCTGTGACCCAAACACTTTCCCACAATTACGACCTCCCCGATGACTACGTACACATCTACTCGGGCAAGGTCCGAGATCTTTTCCGTACCCCGCAGGACCGGATCCTCATGGTGACCAGCGATCGAATATCAGCGTATGACTGGATACTTGATACGGAAATCCCGGACAAGGGTCGAATCCTCACCTCAATTTCACAGTGGTGGTTTGGACAACTCCAAGGTCTCGTTTTTAATCACACGACAACTTCGAAAGTCCCTAAGTCGGTTGCGGGTCGAGCGGTTGTTTGTGAGCCACTTGAAATGTTTCCGGTGGAGTGTGTTGTGCGCGGCTACCTTGCTGGAAGTGGATACTCCGATTACTTGGCAACACGAAAAATCTCAGGTAACGGTTTACCACCCGGCTTGAAAGATGGTGCGTTGTTACCAAAGCCCCTTTTTACGCCAGCAACCAAGGCACCCCTTGGCGAACACGACGTCAATATCACCTATGACGACGTCATTGTTGAACTTGGACAAGAAGAAGCCCAAGAACTAAAGCGGCTATCAACAGCAATTTATGAGTACGCGGCCGACAGGGTAAGTCGTAAAGGCTTAATTCTTGCTGACACTAAATTTGAGTTTGGGATTGCACTCGGTGGTAAATACCAAGGCCAAATAATTTTAGGTGACGAAGCGCTGACGCCTGACTCGTCTCGTTATTGGGAAAAGAATTTGTGGAATCCAGGTGGTCCCCAACCTTCATTCGATAAACAGTTCGTCCGCGACTGGTTGACCTCACCGGAATCTGGCTGGGACAAGAATTCAGGTGAAGCGCCGCCACCCCTACCTGATGAAATTGTCGAAAAAACCCGCGCTAAATATATTGAAGCTTATGAGCGCATCACAGGTGAGACTTTTCAGTGAGCACGTGGTTAATTACCGGGGGTGCGGGCTATATCGGCTCGCATGTTGTTCGTGAACTGCAACTTGCGGGTATCCGGCCAATAGTTTTCGACAACTTTTCGGCCGGATTGTATTCGCGTATCCCCGAAGGAGTCACCGTCGTTGACGCTGACGTATCCGACGGTGAGGCACTTCGAGGCGCTTTGCGTGAATTTGAGGTGACCGGAGTCATTCATCTCGCGGCTAAGAAAGCTGCCGGCGAGTCAGTTGGCATCCCGCTGTACTACTACCAAGAAAATGTAACCGGTTTACAGAGCGTTCTTAGCGCAATGGTTGATGCTGGGACTAAGAATTTTGTTTATTCCTCCTCCGCGGCAGTGTATGGAACCCCACAATTAAATCCGGTCAAAGAAAGTGAGCCACTTAATCCCGCGTCACCCTATGGGGAAACCAAGGTAATTGGTGAATGGTTGGCCAAGGATCTGGAAACCAGTAACGGGCTGAATTGGGTGGCGCTGCGCTACTTCAATGTTGCCGGCGCCGGAGCCGATCACTTGGGGGACAACAGTGTGAACAATCTGATCCCCATGGTGTTTTCGGCTCTTGAGGAAGGTGTACCCCCCGAGATTTTCGGAGCCGATTACCCAACCCCGGACGGAACGTGTATTCGCGACTACATCCACGTTGTCGATTTGGCAGAGGCCCACGTAGCGGCAGTACACAAGTGTGAGGCAGGGCCGGTGAATCAGGCTATCAACGTGGGCCGAGGAAGCGGGGTCAGCGTCCGCGAGGTGATGAACTCCATCTCATTCGCGATTGGTCGTGATATATCCCCCGAAGTTGCCCCTCGTAGAGCTGGCGATCCACCGGCTACTTTTGCTGATGTACAACGCAGCAAGGAAGAGTTGGATTGGACCGCGAAGCGAGATCTCATTGACATGGTTTCTTCAGCGTGGAGCGCTTGGGAATTCTCGCACCGATAGGATTTGGGTCTTGCATTGATATCAGCAAAGCGAAATCAGGAGAGCCAGTGGCCCGCGTTGTAGTAAACGTCGCACTTAAACCCGAAATTCTTGACCCACAAGGTCGCGCCGTTGCGGGTGCACTTGGTCGACTTGGGCTCAGTGGGGTGATCGACGTGCGGCAGGGGAAACAGTTCATCATCGATCTTGATGGTGAACTCGAAGGCGAGCGGGCAGAACTCATGAAGAAACTCGCAGCCGAGTTACTGAGTAATCCGGTTATCGAAGACTTCACACTCACGGTTGAGAATTAATTGTGAGTGCACGGATTGGTGTCGTTACTTTTCCTGGGTCACTCGATGACGCAGATGCAGCCCGAGCAATACGCATCGCCGGTGCAACACCGGTAGCTCTATGGCATGGTGACGCGAACCTTCATGACGTTGACGCTGTTGTACTCCCCGGTGGTTTTTCCTACGGGGACTATCTCCGATGCGGAGCGATCGCAAAGTTCGCTCCCGTGATGTCACTTATCATCGAAAAAGCACAGGTCGGCCTCCCTGTTTTGGGAATCTGTAATGGGTTCCAGATTCTGTGCGAAAGCCACCTACTACCCGGCGCCTTAACCCGCAATGACCATCAGCATTTCATCTGCGTCGACCAGAAACTGCAGATTGAAAGTACCGAAACCTTGTGGACAAGGGACTTTTCACCCGGGCAACAGATCGTTATCCCATTGAAAAATGGTGAGGGTGGCTACGTTGCGAGTGAAGCGACCTTGGATGAACTCTTTGCAGAGAACCGGGTGGTCGCCACCTATGTTGGTAACAACCCCAATGGTAGCTACCGCAATATCGCTGGGATTTCGAATAAAGCCGGAAACGTTGTGGGCCTAATGCCACACCCCGAACACGCCGTCGAAGCGTTAACCGGTCCGACTACCGATGGCATACCTTTCTTTACGAGCATTCTGAAGTCACTCGTAGGTGCCTCATGATCGATTCGGTTGATGCCGCAAAAGTAAATCCAGATACTTCACAGCCGTGGGCTGAACTTGGACTCAAGAATGATGAGTACGAAAGTATCAAGCAGATCTTGGGTAGGCGACCGACAAGCAGTGAACTTGCCATGTACTCGGTTATGTGGAGTGAGCATTGCTCCTATAAATCCAGCAAGGTTCACTTGCGGCAGTTTGGTGACAAAGCACCCAAGACCGATGCACTGCTCGTTGGCATTGGTGAGAACGCTGGCGTTGTTGACATCGGTGCCGGTTGGGCCGTCACATTCAAAGTTGAGAGCCACAACCACCCTTCCTATGTTGAGCCCTATCAGGGTGCTGCGACCGGTGTGGGTGGAATTGTTCGAGATATTATTTCCATGGGCGCGAGGCCAATTGCGGTAATGGATCCACTGCGTTTTGGTCCCGCAGATGCCCCCGACACTCGTCGCGTGTTGCCTGGTGTCGTTGCGGGTATTGGTGGTTACGGAAACTGCTTGGGTCTACCAAATATTGGCGGGGAACTCGTCTTTGACGAAAGCTACTTGGGAAACCCGCTCGTTAATGCACTGTGCATCGGCTCGATGAAGCACGAAGATATTCACCTTGCCAGCGCAAAAGGTGTCGGTAACCTTGTCGTTCTTTATGGCGCACGCACCGGTGGCGACGGAATCGGCGGCGTGTCAGTGCTCGCATCAGAGACATTTGATACCGATGGCCCGGCCAAGCGACCAAGTGTCCAGGTGGGCGATCCTTTCATGGAAAAACTCTTGATCGAAGCAACGCTGGAAGTGCTTCACGCTGGACTGGTCGAAGGTATTCAAGATCTCGGTGGTGCTGGCATCTCTTGTGCGACCAGTGAACTGGCATCAAATGGTGAAGGTGGCATGCATGTCTACCTCGATCGTGTTCTTTTACGTGACGCGTCACTCTCACCAGAAGAAATCTTGATGAGTGAATCACAGGAACGTATGTGCGCTGTCGTGACTCCGGAAAAGATTGACAAGTTCATGGCATTGTGTAAAAAATGGGATGTCGAAGCTGTCGTGATTGGTGAGGTGACTGACACCGGTCGCTTAGTCATTGAATGGCACGGTGAAATAATCGTTGACGTTCCACCTCGTTCAGTGGCCCATGACGGTCCCGTGTACGAGCGCCCATTCCACCGACCGAGCTGGCAGGACGCATTACAGGCCGACGCGCCAACCCCCGAGCGTCTTGCTCGCCCATCAACGCCTGAGGGCATCAAGCAAACTTTGATGGACTTGATTTCTTCACCGAATCTGGCATCAAAGAGTTGGGTCACTTCGCAGTACGACCGTTATGTCATGGGGAACACAGTTCTAGCACAACCAGAAGACGCCGGCATGATTCGCATTGATGAGGAAACTGGACTTGGTGTCGCGATCTCAACCGACTGTAATTCTCGCTTTGCCAAACTTGATCCCTACGCGGGCGCGCAGTTGGCACTGGTGGAGTCCTACCGAAACATAAGTGTTGCGGGAGCAAAACCACTCGCGGTTACCAATTGTTTGAACTTCGGATCACCCGAGGACCCCGAAGTCATGTGGCAATTTGCCCAGGCGACCACCGGATTGGCCGATGCCTGTCTTGAACTTGGCATTCCCGTAACGGGTGGCAACGTTTCCTTCTACAACCAAACGGGTGACACTCCGATTAACCCAACCCCGGTGGTCGGTGTTCTTGGCGTGATCGACGACGTTGATCGCCGCACCCCGATGGCCTGGGACGAAGACGGTGACTTGATTTACATTTTGGGTGAAACATTTGACGAATTTGCCGGGAGTGAATGGGCGTACCTTCAGGGCCACCTTGGCGGACTTCCACCTAAAGTAAATTTCCCCATGGAACGTCTGCTCAGTGAGATCATGGTTGCGGCTTCGCGTGACGGCATGATCACCGCCGCCCACGACGTCTCCGACGGCGGAGTTGGGGTTGCCATAACCGAGATGGCGCTGCGTGCAAATAAGGGCGCCCGATTCTGGATCCCGGACAATATAGAACCATTTGTATTCCTGTTCTCCGAAAGCACTGCACGAGCGATTGCGGTGATTGCGCGAACTGAGGAACTCCGTTTCACCGAAATGTGTGCCGCGCGAGGGATGAGTGCAACGCGTTTTGGTGTGGTGGATTCTGGGCTTGGCGCAGACAGTGGTTATCCGGGTCAGCAGGTAATAGTCGTCGATTCACTGTTCACTTTTACAATTGATGCATTGCGCGAGGCCAATGAAGCAACACTTCCCGCACTTTTTGGGGGCTAGCCGTGCTGAGTCCTGCTGAACGAGTACTCCTTGATTCGATTGCGAGTCAGGTTGATCAGGTTGACAAGGACAACATCAGATTGGCGGTGAAAGCGATCCTGCGTGAGCTCACCGAGATTGCACCGGGTCGTAGTGTCGAATTGCGTATCCCACCTTTTGCCGCAACTCAAATAGTGGAGGGCCATACCCACCGCAGGGGAACGCCGGCAGCGGTTGTTGAACTCAATGCCGTGACCTTGTGTCAACTCGCAATCGGGTCGCACTCGTGGGCCGAGCTGGTCAGCGAAGGTGTGATCCTTGCGAGTGGCGAGCGTTCAGATCTGAGTTTGTTGTTCCCACTTACCTTCTAATGTCTTTTTGTGCGTAGACTGACGGGGTGCCACGCGGTGACGGTCTTCTGAACCACAACCTCCTCTCCGAGGATCTCGGACCCCAAGACGCATGCGGTGTTTTTGGCGTGTGGGCCCCTGGCGAAGAAGTATCAAAACTCACGTATTTTGGGCTTTATGCGTTGCAACATCGCGGTCAGGAATCAGCCGGCATCGCGGTCAGTGACGGTTCCCGGATTGTGGTTTTCAAAGATATGGGTTTGGTTTCCCAAGTCTTTAATGAAGGCGCTCTTGAGTCGCTCCAAGGCCACGTAGCGATCGGGCACACGCGCTACTCCACGACCGGTGCAAGTATTTGGGAGAACGCCCAACCGACATTTCGAACGACGGCCACCGGCCATTTGGCATTGGGACACAACGGCAATCTGACAAATACGGGTGAGTTGCGAAAGCGGATCGCGGAGTTGCACAGTGGGTCGGGGGAACTGCCATTTAACGCAACCATGGCGGCGACCACAGACACTGAGATTTTAACCGCGCTACTGGCCGCCCATCCTGATCTTTCCCTCGAAGAGGCAGCAATCAAAGAGCTCCCTTCCGTTAAGGGAGCCTTTTCTTTGGTATTCATGGATGACAATTCGCTCTATGCGGCTCGGGATCCACAGGGAATTAGGCCGCTGGTGCTTGGTCGGCTTGAGAACGGCTGGGTTATTGCGAGTGAGTCAGCGGCCCTAGACATAGTGGGAGCCTCGATTGTTCGCGAGGTTGAGCCCGGTGAACTAATCGTTGTGGATTCACAAGGATTACGTACCCACCGATTTGCACCCTCGGAACCAAAAGGCTGTCTATTTGAATACGTGTATTTGGCCCGCCCTGATACTTCGATTACCCAACGTTCAGTGCAGGCAACACGCGTTGACACCGGGCGTCGCCTCGCCAGGGAGCATCCCGTTGAAGCTGATCTCGTTATCCCCGTTCCCGAGTCTGGTCGATACGCCGCAATCGGTTACGCCCAAGAATCTGGGATTCCTTTCGCTGAAGGACTTGTTAAGAATTCTTATGTGGGTCGAACCTTTATTCAACCATCACAAACGATTCGCCAGCTGGGTATCCGACTGAAGTTAAACCCACTCAAGGAAGTAATCGCAGGTCAAAGACTGATCGTGGTCGACGACTCGATTGTCCGCGGAAACACGCAACGCGCATTGGTCCGCATGTTGCGTGAAGCAGGAGCGCTCGAAGTCCACGTTCGAATTTCTAGCCCACCGGTTAAGTGGCCGTGTTTCTACGGAATCGATTTTGCAACGAGAGCAGAACTCATTGCAAACGGTTTGAGCGTTGACGAGATTTGCGCATCCATTGGAGCGGATTCACTCGCATTCATTGAACTTGACGCGCTCATCGAGGCAACCCAGATTCCTAAAAACAATCTATGTCGGTCCTGCTTTGACGGGGTTTATCCCGTTGAACTCTCGGAAGAGCACAAAGTGAACCTCGAGATATTTGAAGGAATTGAACGCAGGGTCTCCGAATCCGAGCTCCTACTGGTTGACCCATTGGCCCTTGACGCACTTAATCGCCCATGACGCAGCAGGGCGCAACGTATGCGCAGGCGGGTGTTGACGTCGAGTCCGGTGAGCGTGCCGTCGAGCTCATGCGGGCATCGATCGCGGCAAGTACTCGACCCGAAGTCGTTGGAGATTTTGGCGGATTCGCTGGACTTTTTGACATTTCAGCTGCGAAGCACATGCGCAGGCCACTTCTGGCAACGTCGACCGATGGTGTGGGAACCAAAATTGCCGTTGCGCGAGCACTCGACATTCACCACACGGTTGGGTTGGACTTGGTAGCTATGGTGGTTGACGATCTGGTTGTTTGCGGCGCTGAACCTTTATTTATGACCGACTACATCGCGGTTGGTTCAGTCAACCCCGAACGTGTTGCCAGCATCGTGTCAGGAATTGCTCGTGGCTGCGAATTGGCTGGCTGTTCACTTGTAGGCGGAGAGACAGCCGAACACCCGGGTCTCATGGCACCTGATGAATACGACATCGCTGGAGCGGGAACAGGAATTGTTGACGCAGATAATCTTTTGGGTCCAGAGAAAGTAAGAACCGGAGATGTTGTTATTGCAATGAAGTCTTCCGGGTTGCATTCAAACGGTTACTCCCTCGCCAGGCACGTACTTTTAGGTGAAGGGAAATTGGGGCTGGACGCATACATTGATTCACTTGGTCGAACCATAGGTGAAGAACTGTTAGAGCCCACACATATATATGCCCTTGATGCACTCGCACTTATTCGGGAATCACAGGTTCACGCTTTTAGCCATGTCACCGGTGGTGGGATTGCCGCGAATCTGGCCAGGGTTTTGCCGCAGAATCTTGCAGCTGATGTTTATCGACAGACGTGGGCGCCCGCGGAAATATTCAACGTGATTTGCAGCGAAGGAAATGTTTCGATGACTGACGCTGAAAAAACATTCAATATGGGAATCGGCATGTTTGCCATCGTCCCCGAAGGCCAGGTTGATTCATGCCTGCAAACTTTAGGAGACCGTGAACTTGAGGCATGGGTGTGCGGTTCAATCCGCGACCGAAATCCTGGCGAGCAAGGTGACGCACCCGCTAAAGGTGGCGGTGGGGGATCAGTGAATCTTGTGGGGACCTACGAAAGTTAGGTAACTGAACTACTTCGCGGCTTCGTCTTCACTATCGTCGTAGTATTTTGCATAAGGGTCCTCTTCCGAGTCCGCTTCTGCGGCAACTGTTTCAACATAAGCAGGTGCAGGTTGGCCACTCAATTCAGCCTGTAACCGATCAAAGTCGGTTTGAGGACCGCCATATTTTAGTTCGCGCGCAACTTTTGTTTGCTTGGCTTTCGCTCGGCCGCGTCCCATGACTCGACCCCCTCTTCCAGTAAATACCGGTAGCTAGTGGACTAATAGTTTTGATGGGGGCACTCTCGCCCGCCTCCGGGCAATACTATCGTCCACCGACTGATCGCGCGGATGCACCAATGGAACTAGGCGTTTATCCGTTCCCAAGCCTTAGCTTCGGCCGCTGCTACCGGGGTTATTGAGGCGATTTTGGCTGATTCGAGGACTTCGAGGGTGGTTTGGTACACCTTCATGACCTGCTGGCGAGCCCGATCCACATCAGCCCCAACTAACTCTTCTGCCACTTGAATCACACCACCGCAATTGACCATGAAGTCCGGCGCATACACAATCCCTGCAGCCGCGAGGAGGTCCCCAACCCCATTTTCAGCCAGTTGGTTATTGGCCCCGCCACACACCAGGGAAACCCCAGCAGCGGTCAATCCAGGAATCATGTTCGCGGTGACAAAGCCGCCCATGGCGTTGGGGGAAATAATCGAGGGTCGGGCCGCCAACATTTGCTCAAAGGAGTCAACAAATTCAACGTCAGGGTATTGAGTGCTTATATCTGCCCGGATACTTGCAAGTGGATCCATGGCGATCACTTTGGCCCCACCGGATTCGATCAGGTATGAAATGAGGCGCCCACCAACTTTCCCGGCACCAATCACGCCGACCCTCGACTGCGACAGGTCATTGCTCCCGGTCATAAATTCGACGGCAGCCTGCATCCCTTGCCAGACTCCTAGAGCGGTCAATATCCCGGAGTCGCCAACCCCACCATTTTCGGGTGAGCGACCGGTGACATATTGACTCGTTTCGCCCACCACATCCATGTCGGCAACTTGCATGCCCACGTCGCCGGCGGTGACGTATTTTCCACCTAAGGACTCAACCAGGAGTCCATAGTTAAGTAACTCTTGACGGGACTTATTTGCTGGATCAGCGATCAGAACCGCCTTACCTCCCCCATGATTGAGCCCCGCGAGCGCATTTTTGAGGGTCATTGCTCGGGACAGCCGCAGAGCGTCGGTGTAAGCGGCCGCTTGGGGATTGGCGTGCTCTGAGTACAGCGCCATTCGAGTACCGCCCAAAGCCGGACCCAATTTTGTGGAGTGAATTGCGATAACTGTCCGCAAACCGGACTGTGGGTCTTGGCTGATTACGACCTCTTCATGATCGGAGAACTGGGCCCAAGGATCGCTCGTAGTTTCCATCTATTGATGGTAACGCCTCACGAATTGGAGCAGAGGGGATGCGTGATGTTTATAGAGTTGCATATTCGGCAAACAGGGCTAGCGTTGGGTTATTCACAAAAGGGGCATTTCGTTTCTGCCCTATCTGATCGGCGATTAAGACGAGGGGAGTTGTGTCACAAGTGAACTCGCTTAACCCACGGCAATTTGGCGGCGCTGCACACCAGCCCGCTGCTAGCTCGATGGCCAGCAATTCCCAGATTCATGCCCAGAATTCGCGCGTAAGTCCGATCCCTGAAACAGAGCACCTGATGACTCCCGGTGAGGTGGCCTCCCTTTTCCGAGTTGACCCTAAGACGGTGACCCGTTGGGCAAAAGCCGGAAAGTTAACCAGCATCCGCACACTGGGTGGGCATCGTCGTTACCGGTCCTCTGAAGTGCGTTCACTGTTGGAAAAAAACGGTGCTCGAATCGAAGACGGTATTTAGCATTCCAACTCCCGACAACAGTGGCGCGGTAGTCTTGTAGCGTGGCTGATCCGTTCTACCAATCAATTGTTAGCATCGCCAAAGGCGCATTTGCTGGACTGGGTCTCAAGATCGATGTTGTCGGGGAAGAAAATATCCCACTTTCCGGTGGCGTACTTCTCGCAATCAACCACACGAGTTATTTAGATTTTGCCTTAGGTGGAATTCCCGCTAACAGGCGTGGACGCAGACTTGTTCGTTTCATGGCGAAGGATTCTATTTTCAAACACAAGATTGCTGGGCCTCTCATGCGGGGAATGAAACACATTCCCGTGGACCGTGAGGCAGGTTCCCAAGCGTTCCGCGACGCGGTTGATGATCTAAAAAATGGTGAGATCGTCGGGGTTTTTCCCGAGGCCACAATGAGTAGATCCTTGGATATCAAGGATATAAAAAGTGGAACAATCCGAATGGCGAAAGTTGCCAAAGTACCCGTGCTGCCCATGATAATTTTTGGCGGGCACCGGGTTCTCTCATATGCGGGTAAGGACTTAACCCGTGGTCGTCCGATTGTGATTATGGTGGGAAAACCGCTTGACATCTCAGGGGAAGCGGAGGAAGCGAATGATCGACTGCGTGAAGCAATGCGGGAACTTTTAGCCGAAGCGGTTGAACGCTATCCCGATAATATTGCGGGTGCCCCATGGATTCCCGCTCGCTTTGGTGGAGGCGCACCCACGCTCGAAGAAGCTGAAATCATTGAAGTGAAAGTGCGAGCCGAGCGGGCTGAAAAGAAAGCCCAGGCAAAGAAATCCCAAAAGAGAAGTAGTTAGCACGGTCCCCAAGCCTTCGCGCAAAAGTGTTGAATCTTGGCCCGGAGTGATAACGCGATGTATTGGCATGACAAGGTACGGCCATGGCTGACGCGACGGGGGAGAACCCCACACACTTGAATAACCACCACTTAGACACTCTCTCGGCTATTTACTCGCACCCGGTGAGCCACAATATTCGCTGGGTTGACGTACTTCACCTGCTCGAGGCAGCAGGAACGGTTGAAGAGAAGCACGACGGAAAGTTCACGGTCACCCTCGGTGATGAAACCGAAGTTTTTGAACGTCCCCATGACAAGGACATCGATACCCAAATGGTTGTTGATCTTCGCCGGATGCTCAAAAATGCAGGCTTCGACCCTCGCCCCGAAGGTCAGGAAATTTAACATGGAAAACAAAACGGATGTGGTCATTCTTCGCGGCAAGATCGCTGTTGCGGCAATTGACTTTCACAAAACTCGCATTTATGCACTTGATCAAGATTCCCATGACCGTCCAGAGACCGTAACGGCGGAGGATCCAAAGAATTTCTATCACAACGTGTACCACCGGGCGGGTAACCCCGATGGCACCTATGAAGCCGATAGTGATGCGTATTGGAAATTGCTCTGTGAATCACTCCATGACGCTAATGGAATTGTTTTGCTCACTAATGGGACCGGTAAATCAAATGCGGGACATCATTTCTCCGCTTACGCTGAAAAGCATTTCTCCGACGTGGCAGCAAAAATTCTTGGTGAAGTGCGATGTGACATCAGTGACCTCACCGATCCGCAACTGCTGAGGATCGGCCAAGACTTTGTTGGAATTCACCCCAAGCGTGATCACGCCGACTCACGTCGCGGTGCTTAACAACTAACTTCTTAGCGCGCCTGCACCCTTGGACTCTGAACCTTAAACCGTTGCGCTAAGTTCGGATCACCATTGGGATCTTGCAGCAAGTTAGCGCCGATTCGGATTTCGGTCAGCACTGCTCCGGCCGGAACCTTTGGCAGGCATAGATCATGCATGTTGTCATCCATCGCTGTCGTGCTGTGATCAGCAAGGTCGGCAACCGCTAGTGGCCGAACCTTTACTACTTTGCCATTAGGTAATGTGAACACGGCGAGATAAGACTTAACGGCTGCCGCACCCACTTCTTTTCCACCCACGGCGGTCATGCCGTTTGACCACGCAACGCGCACGAAGGTGCCCCCCACTTTGCATGCGTTCTTGTCCCCTTTGAGCATTGCGGGCGTGAGGATCCATGCGTCCGAAATATCTGGTCCTGCTTCGAGCTGCACGATCGTTGCGGAGAGCCCCGGGGTGATTGGCTGCCACTTTGCAGCAAGAGGTGGCCGACCTTCAAGTTTCCCGACGATCGTCACAGTCTGTGGACGGGCTCCAGCAGGGTCACCAAAGTCACCAATTAAGTTCACCGTCTGAATTTCGTTTAGTTCATCAGGCGGGAATTGGAGAGCACACGTGGGGGTGACGGTGGTGCCGTCTGTTCTGGTGATGACAAAATCAGTGACGGCTATTGTGGTCGGCTTAATAAACCAATTAAAAGTCACCGGAATGTTGTCCAAACCTTTTTCACCTGTTGGACAGGCATTGGCGTTGTTTAACCCCCAGGCGGCACTGAGAATCTTGGGGGATTCAGGCGAGGGAGCAGCCACTGCCATGGGCGTGATTGCAATAGCTGATGCAGCCGCGATGGAAAGTGCTACTCGGGATGCAATGCGAGATCGTGACATGTTGTACCTCTCCTGGGAGAAGTGAGGATCACCTCTTGCCTTATAAGCACTATCGCACGGGCTTCACAACTCAGCGGGTTGCGCCCCGCCCACACAGGCAGATAGATCTTTCCCTTAGGCGACCCATACGATCCGTACATGGCAACCCCAGATCTTGACATGAGCAAGTCTCCAGGTTCTTCAACTGTGCAGAAGAAAAAAAAGATGCCGGTAAAGCGCCGATTGACTCTGGTAGTTGCGGTGTTGGTACTGGTTCTTTTGCCGTCGATCGTTATGGTTCTGGTCACGTGGGCTGGCACCGGGACAGTTCAGGGCGCGGCCACTTGGGCGTCGATTCCGGCCATCGTTGGGATCGCAGCGGTCCTGTCCGGTGGTGCACGATTTGCAGTGATCGTTTCGATCGTGTTGGCACTCCTCGCACCGGTCTCGATTGTCGCGGGTCTATCCCCAGTTTCGGGCGCTGCTCTGATGGCCATCCTGTGTCTGACCGTGGGTCGTCTGTCGCGGGTCGGTCTGCAGAAATCCGGACTGCTAGTACCGGTGATGCTTGCCTGGCCGCTCATCGATCCACCAACGTGGAATGGTGCCACCACGGTTGACCGTCTCGATAACGGCTACCTGTTATGGATGGCACTTATTTTCCTTGTGGGTGGACTTCTTCCGGCGCTTGTCCTGGCGTTCTTTATCCGCAAACGCAAGGCACCGACGCTCGCTTCCCACTCGAGACGTGAAGCGATGACGTACACGGTGATGATTACAACTCTCGTCACAGCATCGACGTTCTATGTGCTTAACAACCCGAAGATGATCGGTGGAGCCTTCTTGATCGCCGTAATCTTGGTGATGGCGCCCATCGGCACGTCTTCCACTCTTAAGCCCACGATCTTTCGTCTGCTCGGCACAATCGGGGGATCCATTTTCGTCATTGTGCTTGTCAGCCAGGTGGACTCACTAGGTCTGATCTACCTCATTGGCTTGATCTTCATCATGGTCGCAGTATTTTCACGCTTGAGTGGGTGGGCATGGGTCTACTACGTCTTCATGGTGCCGGCCACGGCCTGCCTCAATTCGACGACTCTTTCTCAGGTGGGCGAGCTCGGCAAGCAGCGCGTTGTCGACAACGTCGTTGGTGGCATTTTGGTGATTGTCGCTACGGTGTTGGCGATCGGTTATTCACACTTGGCTGCTCGCAATGGTGAAGCAAGTGATGTTGACGACGAAGTTGCGAATGTCACTGCGGGGGAATCAGTTTCCACATAAGTTCATCGTCGTCAAATATGCTCTTCGATGTCTCACTCAAGATATTCCTTTGGAGGTAATAATGTTTCGAGCTTCACTCACCACCGTGCTGGCCGCCGTTTTGCTGACTTCCGCAGGAGCAGCTCATAGTTCGCCACTACAGACCACCCCACCGGACCTTGGTGGGCAGTGGAAAACATTGTCTCTGACACAGAATCGAATCGGTTACGAGATGAACCTAAAAAAGGCCGGTGCCGGCAACGACGCCTACGAAGGAACACTGCAGTTTCGGCATCGCGATGGTCGCAAGACCAAGTCCACCAAGGTGGGTGTTGCCATTGGAAAGCAATTACAGGGTAGTTACCGCATCACTATCGTGATGCCAGGTGGTTCACTCGCTACCGGAAAATCAACGGTGACCGGTCGACTTTCCAAGACCGACGGATCAATGTACTTTCCCAAGTGCTCTCAAGTATGGCCACTCGCTATGAAAGGTGAAGAAGACACCGATTGTCTCTTCCGTGAAATCCCGAGTTAGTTGTTTGGTGGAGTTGTAGTTTTCACAGGCTAAATGTGGCGCTCATGTGTGCAAGGTGTGCCGGTGGTTACTAACCGTTGCGGAGTGTCTTGTCATCATGATACCACTTTTGGTATCATGAATATATGGCTATGACACTGCGACTTCCGGCTGAAGATTCGGCTGCACTTGCCCGGACCGCCGAATTGGAACAACGCTCACAACACGATGTCATCATCACTGCACTTCGGGAGTACATCGAGCGCTCAAGTCGTGATGCCCTGATCCAACAGGTCATGGATGCCGAGTTGCCAAGATACGCCGAGGCCCTCGAACGACTCGGCCAGTGATCTACCTGACCCTGGAAGAGATCCTCGGGGTTGCGGCGCGCGTTATCGATGGCGAAGTGAAGTTGCGCGATGTAGGCCTGCTTGAAGCAGCGGTTGCACGTCCAAGGGCCTCTGCGTTCGGCGCGGACGCCTATCCGGATCTGCACTCCAAGACGGCTGCTCTTCTGCTCTCCATCTGTCAGAATCACGCCCTGATCGACGGGAACAAACGTCTAGCCCTGGCAGGCACAATTGTGATGCTCGGAGTGAATGGTTGGAAATTAACGCTTACCAATGATGAGGCGTATAGCCTTGTGATCGCGGTGACCAGTGGTGATCTTGCTGAAGTTGCAGAGGTGGCCGAACAGCTACGAAACGGTTCCACTACTCGCTAGCCCCACAATATGTTTGGCTCATTTGGCATGCCTTCCACTTAACTTCACTCTGTGAAGGCACAATTCCACTATGAAACTCTTGTCCACTTTCAAACTTTGGTCAGTGTGGCGCACGGCCCGGGTAATCACATCCCTATTCATCCTGATGGTTGCTGCCTATTACCTCGTGGTTGGCTTTGACAACATCACGAATCCAACGAACCCGAATGCCAGTAACTGGCCGTTTGTTAAGGGTGTTCTCAGCGGTGACGGTGTTCCAGCGGATAGTGGCTTTGAATGGCGGTTCATTGACGCAACCTGGTTCCAAGCCGCTTCATACATCGCCGTCATAGCCTGCGAAACGCTCACCGGCATCCTGTTGTTAATCGCCGGCATTCTTGGACTGCGGGCATCGGCCAGAAGTGATCGGTGGAACCACGCGCAGAAGTTGACTTTCCTCGGTGGCTTCCTTGGCCTAGCTATCTTCTTTTTTGGATTCATGGTTGTCGGTGGAAATTGGTTCATCATGTATTTGAATTCGAAGTGGAATGGACTTGAGCCAGCCTTCCAAAATTCCGTCATGACAATCACCATGCTGATACTGACAGCTGGGGTCATGATCGGTGGTCACCTTTCTCAGGAGTCTGATGAAACCGAAAGTACCAAGAGCTAATGCAAAATGTGAGCAGGGCCGTTGAACTGCAAAACTCCTCGGCCTTGGAACCGCGCGCTCAAACTCAGCCCTTGATTCAGTCTTCACCGCTTCACAAGAAATAGCAGATCGCAAAAAGTGAGAGACAGAACAAATCATGCGCGATCACAGGGGAAAGTTGGGCGTTCTTGTTTTGGTTGGCCACCAAGCCAACATCATTGATTTAACCGGGATTGCTCCAGACTCAGGAGGAGCAGTTATCGCCCGCGCCGACAGAAACGGCAAAATGAAGGTTTTCGGTCAAATTCCACCGCCCTGATTTACGCGACCAGCTTGACCGTACAACGCTTCCCGGGCTTCATCAACGTCGAGATGCAGGGCAACCACACTCACTGGACCGGGCGTGGTGTCTACATGCAACGAGGCGAGATTTAGTGCCCGTTCCCATGGGCCTTGAGTTATGTGAACTGATTGGGTTCGAGCATGGGGAATGATCATTAGGTGCCGGGTGATTCTTCCGCGGCGAGCTGCGAATGAGTTCGCGCTCCATCCCATTGCAAGATTGCGCCATTGAATGGGTGAGCGTTTACTGGCGCGGATGGGGGCCACTTTCCAGTCAATCTCTGCGATGTCAATATTTGGAAGTACTCGAGCCACAATTGAATCCGCTACGGAGCGCTTCGCGACGGGAAGTAGCAGCGTTTCCTTGTTTTTCCCAGAAGAGCCTTGGGAAGAAGAACCGACACCGGCAATGTTGATTGCGACTCGCGTCCAAGAATGACTCCGCCACAACCATGGCTCGATGAAGTCAATTGCCTGGACTCTACCCTCGGGAACAGTTCTATTTTCAGTCTTCAAAAGTCCGTAACGCAGTCGCAGACCGTCCGGGGAATCATAAACAGTGAAGCCATAGTAAGTAATGAACTCAACGATCACAATCAGAATGGGAACACCACCGGTCACGAGGGCAAATGTGATTCCGGCCCAGCCTTCAATGACATAGCTGAAGATCAGAATCGCAATGGTTGCAGTGAACAGCAATACGGTTGATGTACGCAGGAGTAGACCCAAGGCTAAGTCACGACTGGGTAGCCGAAAAAGAACTGGCGAATCGGTGTCTGTGGATTCAGTCTGAGTACCGGCCGCCAGATTGAGAAGTGTTTGACGAATTTCCGTTGCATCGGTGAGTGAAAGAAATCTGAATGTAACCCGTGAATCCTTTTGCCCCGCTACTTCAACCACGAGAACTGCCATCGAAAAGATTCGGGCTACGAGCGGTTGGACTACATCCACAGCCTGAATGCGGGAGAGTTGGACACGTCGCTCATTGCGGATTAACACACCGGACCGAACGCGCAGGTCACCATCTTGATCAATCCAAAAAGAAAAAGCACGCCAACCCAGGATTTGGAAGAGGGCAACGAAAATCGAAAGCGCGAGGCTGGCAAGACCAATCACTAGTACACCGGCCACAAATGGTCGAAGTGCTGGGAAGTTTTGGGTGAAGCTAAATCCAGATGGAAGAAATATCGCAAGGGCGAAACCAATAATTGCGGGCAGGACCGAGACGGCTGAGAGCAGCGGGGAAACCGGACTCAGTTTGCGGTGGCCCTGCGAGTCAGTTAATCCACTGCCGAGTGTGATCATCACAACCCCGCCGCGCGCGATTCACCGCGTTTGGCGAGACGGTCGCGCACAGCGGCGGCAACCTCGGGGACAAGCCCAGGAATAGCAGCATCGGTTGTTGCCGCAGCAGTGTGTATTTGCACGGTGGTGACCCCGAAAGCCCGATCAATTGGTCCGGCGGTGACGTCAACGAGCTGCATGCGCCCGTAGGGAACAATCACGAGTCTGCGAAAGAGAATGCCACTGGTGACTAATAGGTCAGACTCGCGCTCACAATAGGCATAGGACCGAACGCGCCTACCGATCAACCACCACAACCAGATAAAAGACACCAATCCGAGTGCGGCAACAATCCATGCAATGAAACTGGGCACCGCTGGAATCAGCCAAAGTGCTATGACAATTCCGATCACTGGAATTGCGACGAGCACAACAACAAGCCGACGTGCTGATATGAGTTTCTCTGAAATAGGTATCCAGTCATCATTCGAGTAAAAAGCGGAGTCGGTATTCACGTGTCTATAATGCCTTGAGTTCCACATCCCTCTTCATCGCGCCTGTCGATTTTGTGTTGGATGCCGATCCTGCCTGCGAATCGGCATGAAATAGATTTTGACCCGCGAACCGATGGTTTTTTGTAGGGAAGGAAATTGTGTCCGTAACTCTCAGTACTAGTTCACCGGTGTGGGTACTCGATCTTGGGGATGACGAGAATCGTTTCTCACCAGAATTTCTCTCGAGTGTTGATCAAGCATTGACGGCAATCACGGAAAGTTCTGAACCTGCGGCGCTGATGATTACGGCGACCGGCAAGTTTTTCTCGAATGGGCTCGATTTGGATTGGGTGGCGGCCAACCCCGGGGAGTGGGACACGCATGTTGCAAGTGTGCAATCAATGTTTGCCCGAGTGCTCACCTTGCCTGTTCCCACCGTGTGTGCAATCAACGGTCACTGTTTTGCGGCGGGTGCAATGCTCGCCTTGGCCTGTGACTATCGCGTGATGCGCACCGAAAAAGGTTTCTACTCTCTCCCAGCTATCGACATTAAGATCCCACTCGCTATCGGGATGACTTCAATGATTCAATCGAAACTAACACCTCGCACCGCACTTGATGTGATGACAACAGGGTGGCGCTATGACGCACCCATGGCCCTTAAAGCGGGGATCGTCGATTCGATCTGTGATGTTACGGATCTACCAGATGTCGCCCGAGAAATGGTTGCCTCCCTTGCCGGCAAGGATCGTCACACATTGGGCACGATCAAGTCCACTATTTACAGGAATGTCGTTGCTGACCTGGTGAATCCGCTTGTCTGAGATCAATCGCGACTGGTTGTTTTGATTTCGGAAACCCAATGTTCGAGGTTGTCAAGACTTAGTTCTCCTGCAGCAACTGCAGTAATGGTTCTATAAATTTCAACTTGATCTGCCACGAGATCCCACCCATTGAGGTCCGCGAAGTTGACCGCACAGACCCAACTCAGGCGCTTATTCCCATCCACGAGCGGATGATTGCGATTAATTCCCTCAATGAGTGCAGCGCATTTTTGATTAAACGTTGCATAAATATCCTCACCAAAGGCGGTAGTACTTGGACGAGCCGCCGCCGATGCCAAAAGGCCTGTATCTCGAATGAGGAAGCCCATCTGTTTAGCGATAGCGATCGAATCTTCCGTGCTGAGGTACTCGGTCATTCGGAGAGCAATCGAAGTGCTTCCGCATCACGTACCATGACGTAATCAGTGGTTTGACGAATGCGCTCAGCTCGATCCATCTTTCCTATTCGGTCAAGCACTGCCAATCGCGCCACTTCATGCATGGATCGGTGCTCGCGCTCAGCCTGTTGGCGGAGCGCTTCGGTCTCTTCTTCGGTCAGTCTAAGTGTCATTGCCATGACTATATGGTATCACTGTGACATCATTCTGATATCAAGTTGACCTCCGGGTGATGACCTGCTTCACAGGCAGGTAACGCCTACTTTCTTCGCGGCGGTGATCAAGGCGCGGTCAAGTGTCGCAAGCGGGTCACCGGTGATCATGGCGAGTTGGAGGTACGTGGCGTCATAGGCCGAGAGGCTGTGGGTGACCGCAAGGGAAACGATCAGCTCGGGATTTCCTTCATCCAATGTCCCGAAGGGCACCTGCATTATGTCGTTGAGGATCATCGCGCTCGTTGCGGAAGAGATGTCTCCTCGTCGCAGCCAGGTGGTGACCGCGTTCATCACCTCGAAGCGCCATAGCGCAGGAACGAGAGCAACGTGATCGTCGAGAAGGCCACGTCGAGCCAACGCCTCGGGTGATGCATCTGCAGAAAACCACTCGAGGGCAATGGAGGCGTCAAGAATAAAAGACTTCACTTTCTTCCGGCCTGGATGTCTGCCCTGATGGATGTACCGGGGGTAAGGGTTACCCGTCGCGAATCGACCTTCGCCCAGAAGGCCGACCAGTCTCGGCTCAAGGGCGTGTCCGAAACGGGGACCAATCGGGCGACCGGCCTGCCGTGCTTAGTGATTGTGACCTCCTCACCACCCTCGACCCTTGCAAGGAGTTCGGAAAGATGTGTTTTGGCCTCGAAAGCGCCCACAGTGTCTGTCATGTGTGGATTATACGGTTAATTCAACCAGTTAACAACCAGTTTATTCTGTCCCAGTGCCCCTCAAGTGTGAAACTAGTCGACGAAGAAGAAACTCACCTTGTAACGCGTGGCAGATAGTGGCTTCAAGATCATCTCGCCCGAAACTCCCGAGTACTTTCCTGTGCCACCGATGATTGCGTGCGCGGTGGTCGTGGCAGGTGAGGTGCCGGCATTTGCGGTAACCAGTGCCGTCGTGTAGATCGCGCTATCGGCGATGGTGATGCTGATGTCGGTCTTGCGATTCTGCCGGCCACCGGGGACGAGTACGGAAGCGGTGATCTGAGAAGTTGCATACGCACCGACAGCTTTGCCGCCGCGAACTTCACTTACGTTGCCATTCGTTACGGTTATATCCCCGTGACTGTCTCCCTGCGTGCCGACGTCGATCACCTCGCGGAAGGTGCGATCGAAATACCAAACCAGATCGGCCTTGGCAGCGTTTGCGCTCGGTGCGGTAATGAGAATGGAGCCGGCAGCGAT
This sequence comes from Bifidobacterium breve, assembly GCA_945861775.1. Lineage (GTDB taxonomy): Bacteria > Actinomycetota > Actinomycetes > S36-B12 > S36-B12 > UBA4592. The sequence goes on along the minus strand of CAMAVT010000013.1, from coordinate 2,534 downwards.
AAATCCAGCCGTGGCAAATGCGATGAGCTTGCGGTAGGTCGTGGTTGTAGTCATTGCGCAACAATAGGTTGTATCTCCCAAACAAAACCATTAATTTTCGCAAGAATCACGAAGACATTAACTTTCGAATGACACCACAATTACCGAGCACAGATCACTGAACCATCGGCCATACTTGGTAAATGTCCCAACGAGGGAAGCTTTGGATTGTGGCGCTGGTTGGTGTTGCTTTGCTATGCGGCAATGCGGCACCCGACTTGGCGCAGGCGCGTCCGGATGTGGCCGAAAAGAAAGTCGGGTCAATCACTCTCACCGCCTGCGATGAAGTTGTAGCCGCGGCGGTAAGGACCTGGTGCGGATCGCTGCCCAGGCCGTGGGATCCCCAAGATGTGAAACTGGGGTTTTTCGATCTGGTTTTCGCGCTTGTTCTACCGGCCACGGGGAAGGTCTCGCAGCCGGCGGTGGTGGCTATTGAGGGTGGTCCCGGTTATGGCGCGGTGGGTTCGGGGCAGGCATACGCGGACATGCTGGGGCCGTTATTAAAAAATCGCGCGTTACTGGTAGTCGACCAGCGCGGCACCGGAGGGTCCAGTCCGATCGATTGCACGGCCGCTGAGTCCGTCGCAGCCTGTGCCAAGTCACTGGGTGCTCGCTTTGACCTTTACGGAACCGAGTTGGTGGCCCAAGACTTGAGTGCGTTAGTCACAGCCTTGGAATTGGGTGTGGTTGATGTCTACAGTGACTCGTATGGCACCTTTGTTGCTCAGGTATTTGCCAGCCACCACCCGGAGTTGGTTCACAGTTTGGTGTTAGACGGCGCCTACCCGGTTACCGGTGAGACAGCCTGGTATCCCACCCAAGGCCCGGCAATGCGCAATGCCTACAACGTGGTTTGCGCACGCACAAAGGATTGCGGTGCAAATAACACTGGCACCATTGAGTTGCTCGAGAGAATGCTTGAGCGGGTGCGCGGGCGCACGATTTCAGTATTGGCCCCAGGACCTGACAATAAAATGCGTCGGGTTCGGTTAAGCCCCCAGAATCTAAACGACGTAGTTTTCGGTGGCACGTACGGCCCGACCATCTATCGGGAATTAAACGCAGCCCTTGGCGCAGCACTTGGTGGTGATCCATTACCGCTCGGCCGGCTTGTGGCCGAATCGAAGCCACAAATGACAGATGAGCCGGTTTCTGTTTATAGCCCGGGGCTTAATGTCGCTGTGTCATGCCACGACAATCCGCAGCTTTTCGAGATGGCCGAGCGACCAGCGGTGAGAAAAACCCAATACCGTGCTGCGGTTGTTGCGCAAATTCAAAGCGAACCGGATTTGTATGGACCATTTCGAATTAGGGAGTACTTGACTTCGAATTTTGCTACCCAGTCACAGTGTTTAACGTGGCCGGTCGCCACTCGAAACCCTTGGCAGATTCCCGGACCACCTAGTGGCACGTACCCGGAAGTCCCCACCCTGGTTCTCTCCGGTGAGTTAGACACGATCACCACCGCAGCCGAAGGCGAGTTGGTGTCCAACCAATTCGCTCGTGCAAGACACGTGATCGTGGCCAATTCAACTCACGTGGCGGCAATGTATGACCTACACAAATGCGCATCGGTGCTAGTCCGAGAATTCTTCACCGATCAAGCTGGGGTGCTTGCGGGTTCAGGTGGTCAATGTGCTGCGACTATTCCACCGATTAAGGCAGTACTCGGTTATCCAATCCGGGCCACGAGCACAAGTTCAGGAGTAACCCAAACCGCATTGGACGTAATTGATAGGTACCTGCAGGCCGCGGGCTATCGAGGTCTGGGTCTGCGTGGGGGCTCGTGGTCGGCTAAAGGATGGGGGCCGATCGTTATTGGTCTCGACGAGTACCGGCTTTATCAGAACCTGCCGGTGACCGGGAGTGTTCGGTGGAATTACGAGACTGGCGTGCTGAGCGTGCGAGCACGGGCAAAGGGCCGCGATTGGGTTGGCCACTGGAATACCTACCAGCCTGAGTCCGTCGCAAAAGTGCGGGAAGCGCGCTGAATTGATACCTATACATGTGCGACACTGTCGAACCCGAACCCGACAAAGCTGGGTGCGGGTCGAGCCGTCTTGCTTACAGTGCCGGCAGCGATAAATCCAGCCGTGGCAAAGGCGATGATCTTGCGATAATGGGTTGTCGTGGTCATGGAGCAACTACAGGTTTAATTCCCAGACGAACCTAAGGGAGTTCACAGGACCCTCACAGAAGTATTTGCTATTTTCTGCCCATGTCATCAGAAACTGAACTCACGTTTTCCCAAGCACAGGTCAGCCGGCGTGGCTTCCTTCTAGGGTCGCTCGCTGCAAGCCTCACAGTGACTGCTGCTGGCAGCACTGCTCTCATGTTGGGTTCCTCGCCAGCGCAAGCCGCGACGGTATTTCCCGTTGATGTAACTAAGAGTTACTCATTCACGGATGCTAAGACTGGCTGCCAGATCCAGGTCAGTGTCGCCAATGGTGTTCGTCGCATTCGTGCAAATGGATTGCCGAATCACAACACCGGCG
>CAMAVT010000012.1 GCA_945861775.1 Bifidobacterium breve | reverse complement strand
GCACCGAACACATCGCTGTCACCACGGGTCGCGACCACGTACAGCAGGACGTGCAGGACCCGCACCACGAAGTAGGCGGCGCCGAACAGGAGCGCGTACTCGCCGAAGGCCGCGGGCGCCGCCAACCCGACCACGAGCATGGCGAGCATTGCCATCATGATCACCAGGCGCGACACCACGTCGTCGTCGATGCGTACCGAGTTGGTCAGCCAGGAATAGCCAACCCACGCCCACCAGATCACCGCCAGTACGACGAAGCCCCGCAGCATGCCGAGCCAGGTGAGGTCGTCGGCGAGGAGGGTCGTCACCTGGGTGAGGGCGAAGACGAAGACGAGGTCGAAGAACAGCTCGAGCGGGGTGACCGCATGCGAGCCCCCGACCACTCGATTGTGACTGTGCTCGTCGGGTGCGCTCATCAGCGTCATTCTTCCTCGCTCAGAGGGAAGGACATTGACCTGCCCCCAGTTTGCCGTTAAATGATTCGATGAATGGGTTCTGCCACTTAGTTTCCAAACTCGAACTGGAACACTAACTCCATCTAATCGCACGTTCGGCGCTCAAGCGCTGATTGCGAGGCCGCTGGCCTTCGGGATCTGAATGCCCAATATTGACAACGTATAGCGATCGCCAACTATCCTCAGAAAAGAACTCTGCGTCCACACCCGCGTGATTAAACCCGGCCATAGGTCCTGCATCGAGACCAACAGTTCGCACAGCAAGAATGAAATAACCTGCCTGCAATATTGCCATCTCACGAGCACTTCGAAGTCTTTTGTCGTCCTCTTTAAAGAAGTCGCGAGCATTAGGAATCTCGGGGTAATGTTCGGGTAAAAATTTATCGAACTCAGAATCAAATGCGAGTATTGCCACCGCAGCGGCGCTGGCGCTCTTCTCGCGATTGCCCTCATTGAGTAGGGGCAACAATCGATCCTTACCCTCGGGGGTACGAACAAAGTGAACTCGTAACGCCTGCGAATTCATAGGTGTTGGTGCAAATTTGACCAGTTCGTAAATCTCAGTCAGCTCCGCATCTGTGACCGGTTCGTTCGTGAACGAGTAGGTGGTGTGGGCATCTATGAACAATTCTTCGCGGGCAGACTTCATGGCCTAATCATTGCGGTTTGCCCGCAAGTTGCCACTTGGGGGCAAGTATCGCCTTCTGGCAACTATTTCATCTCATTCATTAATTGTCGGTGAGTTCCCGATCGGCGCGGTCTGTCAAGTCAACTCGAACTTCCCAAAGTTCTTCCATGATTGAACGGTCGCGCAAATTGCGAACGACCTCAACCGGTGTTCCCTGGGTTCCATTGACCGTTGCACCTATTGTTCGCTCAATTACTTTCACATGGACACTTCGCCAGATCATTAAAGCTTCATCGATGTCAACCAGTAATTCGACCAACGAGTACAGGGCCTCATTGTCTTCAACATTGAGATACAACTTCTCCAATGAAAGATTCGACCTCTGTAAAACAGCTTGAACACTTTCGACGAGTTGTTTCAGACTTTCCCGCAAATTTCGAAAGCCGGGGGAATCAAAGCCTGAGCCGTGACCCAGCGCTGTGCGCACAAGCTGGTAGTCCCACGGTGTCATCTTTTCTAGCATCGGTAATTGCGCGGTCGTGTAATTAATGCAGTCGCGTGCCCGGATGAGATAACGTGATGCAGATTGGATCGAGTCCTGTGAAATATTTAGTACCGCGTAGTCGATTTCAGCGATGGCCAGCTTGAGCCACAGTTCCGATGATTGATGAACAACCGTGAAAAGCAGTTCATCGCGGTGCTTCCATGTGTGCGGCTCAGGTTGAAGTGCGAGGAGCTCGTCGGTGCGGATATACACCTCGTAGTCGCTGCTACCTTCGCCGGCAAGTTTTGGTTCCCGTAATTCATTCATAAGACTTCTCATTCCACAGAGGGATGGGTCTAAGCAATCTGATGCTACGGGTCTCACCTTCAAATATCAACATAGACGGCAACCAGTCGACATTGGCGACCATGAATGCCAACTACCGTCTCATTGCGATAATGGATTCAGCGCTCCGACGAGCCGCTGCGAAGGCACCTTCAATGTGTCCAGGTGAGTCAATGGATGTTTCGGTTGACGCAAAAAATAGGCGGCCACCAAAGTGTGCCTCGCGTAATACTTTAGATCCAAAAAGTTGATAATCATTTAATTGATGTACTCCTGGTGGTGAAGTGAACTCCGAACTGCTCCAATCTTTGATGTGTACCGATCGGGGTGTTTTCGCTTCAGGGCCAAAAATTTCCGCGAGCTGAGCGGTAATCACTCCTTCGGAGATTCGTTCGCGACTGAATCCAAAGAGTGCACCAAAACTTGCATTCACATCACTTACGTCATGGATCTCGCGTAGAGGGCCCACATGGCTCATGGCACTTCCCGCTAATCCCCGTTCGCGCCAAAATGGTGAGTCGTAGATTGCGACCGCTTTCGTCACTGCACCCATCCAGACTGGCGTGCTACTGGCAACACTGACGAGATCTGCTGGTAATTCTGGGCTAAAGGAAATGTTGGCAAGTGCTGTCGCAGGCGGTACAGCCAGCACGACACATTGCGCTGTACAAACACCCTGATCGGTACTCACGGTGACCCTTGGATCTCCAGTCGACTCAAAGTGCAAAGCGATCACCTTTGTTGACATCTGGACTGTTTCTGGGGGCAAGGATTCGGCAAGTCCAATCGCAAGTTTTTGAGTGCCTCCAGCAATGCGCCAGGCACTTTGATCTAATGGATTTCCATCAAGTTCCTGCACGCTTCCCGGAATTTGATACATCATGTTGCCGCGCGCGTGCTGAGGGAAGGTTTCCAAGCCACATTCCTGAATTACTTCTCTGACTTCATTTTCGTTTTGCCAGAACCACGTTGCACCTAAATCAACCCCGGGATCTACCGAAAGCAAACGCCCACCCACCCGCGCACGGGCCTCGAGTACGGCAACCGAAATCCCCGCCTGGTCCAAGATTCCAGCGAGTCGCAGCCCGCTTGCTCCGGCGCCCACCACAACTACGTCAACGACTTCCCTCACACGGGCACACTAATGGGCAGAGAAGGTCATTGGCGTTTGCATTTCTCCGAGCAGTACTTGACCTGGTCCCAATCGCGGGCCCATTTCTTCCGCCACTCAAATGGCAAGCCGCACGCAGCGCATATTTTCGGGGGAAATCCATTTTTTGTGAGGGCCGTCCGGGTCATAGAAAAACGATACCCCCGAATGGCGTTCGAATCCCCCGATCCCCTATATTAGTTAGGTTACCCTAACCTAACCCTTGAAAGGGCGTCATGTCTTTGATTCGCCGAATCCCCCGGCCTTCTCACTCACCCAGAAATACCCGAGCGCAATTGGGCGCCCTTGCTGCGGTAGCGCTCTTGCTCCCCGTCTTGGCGGCCTGCTCGAGTGATTCCAGCTCCAGCGCAGACTCCGCAGACTCCACCGACTCGTCGGAGTCAAGTGATCTGGTGGTGTACTCCGGTCGCAGTGAAGAACTCGTAGGACCACTTTTTGCCGAGTTCACAAAGGCCACCGGGATTACTATTTCGGCCCGTTACGGCGACAGCGCCGAACTCGCAGCGCAGATGCTCGAGGAAGGCGACCGATCACCCGCTCAGGTTTTCTTCTCCCAAGATGCCGGTGCATTGGGCGCGGTTGAAGAACTTCTTGGCACATTGCCCGAGAGCGTCACCAGCCTTGTAGCCGAGCAGTACCGGGCGGTCAACAACACCTGGACGGGTGTCACTGGGCGTGCACGCGTGATTGCCTACGACGGTCAAAATGTTCCAGCGGATCAGGTTCCCCAATCTGTTTTTGAACTCACCAATGAAAAATGGCGCGGTCAAGTCGCAATTGCACCGACCAACGCTTCCTTTCAATCATTTGTGACAGCAATGCGGATGACACAGGGTGACGAAGTCACACGAGAGTGGCTCACCGATTTGGTCAATAACGATGTTCGGTCATATGAAAAAAATGGATTGATTCTCGATGCTGTAGACAGTGGACAAGTCAAATTAGGTCTGGTCAACCACTACTACTGGTATGAAAAGGCAGCCGAGGTCGGCGAAGAGAATATGCGAGCTCAGATTTCCTTCATGGCGCCAAAAGACCCGGGATCATTGGTCAATGTTGCTGGTGTGGGGATTTTAGAGGGAGCCGCCGAGAACCCGGCAGCGATTGAGTTTATTCAATGGCTGCTTTCACCGAGCACCCAAGAGTGGTTTGTTACCAACACATTCGAATACCCACTGATTGCAGGAATCGCATCTGCACCCAAACTTCCTGCCCTTGACACACTCGCGGGACCAGACATCAAACTCTCGCAACTTGCTGACCTGCCGGGAACTTTGGTCATGCTGCAAGACGTTGGCCTACTCTAAGTACAACTATGCAAAACAAAAGCAACGCTAAGGCGCCGCTTCTCCTTTTCTGGGGAGCGGCGCTTTGCGCGTGCATTGCTGCGATTCCGCTGGTGTATTTAGCGATTCGAATTGGCGGGGCGGGGGTCAGCGAAATTGTTTCAATTCTTACTCGCTTGCGAACCTGGGAGACCGTTGGTATCAGTGTTGGTTTGGCAGTAGTTGTTGTTACGGCTTCCCTACTCATCAGTTACCCCACGGCACTTTTACTTACACGAACACAACTGCCACTTCGACGATTCTGGTTTACAACGGCGGCGCTACCGCTTGCAATCCCCTCCTATGTTGCTGCGTACGCGTGGGTTGCACTAATTCCTGGAATGAACGGCTTTTGGGCTGCGGCATTGGTCTTAACCGCCGTTAGCTTCCCCTACGTTCTCTTGCCACTTTTAGTTTCACTTCGATCCGCTGACATCGGACTTGAACAAGTTGCCAGGTCACTGGGAGAAAAATCCACGTTCGCGTTTCTTGCAACGACATTTCGGCAAAGTATCCCGGCAGCAGCAGCAGGTTCACTACTCGTAGCCCTGTATGTTCTCTCCGATTTCGGCGCAGTGGCACTTCTTCGCGTTGACGCATTCACTCGGGTGATCTACACCTCCTACCGGGCAAGCTTTGATCGCAGCAATGCCGCAGTTCTTGCCGGCATGCTGGTGATTCTCGCCGTAATCCTGATTTCACTTGAGCGCAAAGCCCGCGGACGCTCACTGCGATTCCGAGCCGATAAAGGTGTCGCCTCAATCACTGTCCCAAAAAAACTCACTCCTATTAACTCGGCGCTGAGTTCCCTGTGGTTTATCGCCATCGCGGTAATCAGTCTTGGCATCCCGATTATTTCGTTACTGATCAGACTCGCCGAAGGAACACGACGAGCACTTGACTGGGCCGAGTTGATGAATGCTGTGTTGAACACGGCATGGATCTCTGCATTAGGAGCTGTGATCGCGGTCCTGCTAGCACTTCCCATTGCAGCACTCGCTGCGAACTTTCGCAGAAAAAGCACCAGCACGATCGAGTCAATCTCCTACTCTGGTTTGGCATTACCGGGAATCGTGATTGGACTCTCCCTCGTTTACCTCTCGCTGAATACAGTGCCATTTCTTTACCAAAGTTTTGTCCTACTCGCTTTCGCCTACGCCGTGCTTTTCCTTCCTAAATCACTCGGCGCATCTCGCAGTTCGCTTGAATCAGTCCCGCCAGCATTAGGGCAGGTAGCCCAGACATTGGGTTACTCGCCGCTACGAGCCTGGCTAGCCACCAGCGGTCGCATTTCACTTCCAGGTATTGCTGCCGGTGGGCTTCTCGTTATGTTGACCGCGATGAAGGAACTCCCCGCAACCCTGATGCTTCGACCCACCGGATTTGACACTTTGGCAACGGAACTGTGGAGTCGCACCGAACTTGCGGCTTTTGGGGCAGCCGCCCCTTACGCCTTAGCGCTCATTCTGCTTGCTGCAATTCCCTCATTTGCACTGTCGCGTGGTTTCCTAACGAGTGAAAAAGAAACTATGGTGTCGGCGTGAGCGCGATTTCAATCCAAGGCCTGAGCGCCGGTTACGGTGGCGAAGCGGTCATCAATGACATCAGTTTCGAGTTGGCAGAACAACAACTGTTAGCTATTTTGGGTCCAAGTGGTTCAGGAAAATCCACCCTGCTGAAAACCATCGCAGGGTTTCTCACGCCAATGACGGGATCAATCACCCTCGAAGGTGTGACGGTGTCCAGCACAACATCACTCGTGCCACCCGAAAAACGAAATATCGGTCTCGTCCCGCAAGAAGGTTCCCTCTTCCCTCACCTCGACGTCAGTGCAAACATTGGTTTTGGAATTAAACGCGATCCGAATGCACGAGCGCGAGTTGACGAACTCCTCGAGATCATCGGCATGAAGGAATTCGCCCACACCCGACCCCAAGAGCTCAGCGGCGGACAACAGCAAAGGGTTGCTCTCGCCCGGGCTCTAGCGCCCAAACCCAAATTGATTTTGCTCGATGAGCCGTTTACGGCATTGGATACTTCACTGCGAGCACAAATGCGCGAGGACATCAGGAGCATTCTCACCTTGACCTCCACTACTGCAATCATGGTTACCCATGATCAAGAGGAAGCGTTAGCAACCGCCGACCAACTTGCACTCATGCAAGGTGGCCAACTCATTGCTTACGGTGTCCCGCTATCGCTCTACAACAATCCGGAATCAATATCGGTAGCCCGGCTCCTCGGTGAGATCAACGTCATTCCAGCAGTTGTTGAATCAAACAACAGTGTTCGCACTGATTTTGGGGTCAGCCTCACCAAGGACTCCGGTGAACTCAACCCCGGAGATTCCGGCACATTAATCGTGCGGCCAGAAGCGATTGCCATCGTCGAAAACTCAACTCCAAATGCAACCATCATCGACTCGCTATTCCACGGACACGACTCACTAATTAGCGTACGAACGGATAGTGGCCTCGTTATTAAATTGCGTGAACCAACACACATAACCCGCACACCCGGTGCACGATGCTCAGTGAACGTAACGCGCCCAGGCATTTTCCTGCCGCAGGCCAGAATTAACCCATGAGTGTTTCGATCACCCGCACCCAAGGACGTCTTGTCCAGAACCGAAACCTTTCGCGGGTAGTCGAAAACCTTGGACCAATTGTTGCCTGGATCGCAATTATTTTGAGTCTGCTCACTCAGGTCACCGCTTCAACAACAAACATTGGCCCGGTCCCCGCCGCACTTGCCCTCATCGCTTTGGCTTTGGGTATTCCCCACGGGGCAGCTGACAACCTGACTTTGGTTAATACTCTTTCGTGGCAGGGTTGGATTCGCCTGGGCGTTGTCTATGTGGCTATTGCCGCAGCCGCTGCACTACTAATAATTGCTTTCCCGGTGATTGGATTTATCCTCGTAATCGCGATGACCGTGTGGCATTTCGGTACAGGCGATGTGCAAGCAACCGCCGAACTCAAGGGTGAGACACCTGCCACCGGAAAGTTCCGAGTTGTTTATGCATTAGCACTGGGTAGTGCACCCGTTCTCCTTCCACTCACTTCTTCCGCAGCCTTGAGCACTGTTGTTTGGCTTGAGCCTGCACTCTCGGTGATCTATTCCACACCTGTGACGCTAGTGATTCGAGGTGTCGTACTCACCTTAATTGTTATCTCCGTCGTGGCACTGATTTCTCGAGGTTCCCTTCGTAGTGCTTTCGAATTGTTCACGTTGGCCGTTCTTGGCTTGGTGGTCTCACCGTTTATTGCCTTCGCTGTTTACTTTGGTTTTTGGCACGCAACCCGGCACACTGCACGCTTAGCCCAAGCGACAACAGGTGTGATCACTCTGCGTTCACTCGCCTTCGTCACGAAAATTGGAATTCCCTCACTTCTGGGGTTTATCGCAATCCTCGCCGTAGTCACCATTTTTCTCGATCTTGATTCACTGAGCGGCACTGTCCTTTGGATTGGTCTTGCGATCGTCTGGGGTTTGACCGTTCCCCACATGTGGTTCGTATCACGTTTTGATCGGCGACTTCGGGCTGAGTCAATTCCTATGGAGCAAACTTAATAATTCTTGATTGGCCCAGCGTCTTTCTCAGAGCGTAATACGACAAAACACGCAACAATATGCCTATGAGTAACGAGAGCCACGAGAACATCGTCAACGATCCCCGACCGATCTATTTGGTTACCGGTGCAACCGGCTATGTCGGTGGCCGGCTGATTAGGGAACTCGTTCAGCGTGGTTTGCGAGTTCGTGCACTTGCCCGCTACCCCGACCGACTCAGGGACTTCCCTTGGGTTGATCAAATCGAAATTGCCGCAGGTGATGCCGGTGATCCAGAGTCACTGAGCGCGGCCATGCAAGGTGTAAGTGTCGCCTACTACCTCCTTCACTCACTTCAGCAAGGAAAAGAGCTCGAATTCGAAGAGAGTCGAATCGCAGAGAACTTCGCCCAATGCGCGAAAAACGCCGGCATCAAAAGAATTGTGTATCTCGGGGGACTCGCACCCGACCTCCCAATGGCTGAAATGTCCCCCCACATGCGGTCCCGGGTGGAGGTCGGTCGAATCCTGCATGACTCCGGAATTCCCACAATTGAATTGCGCGCGGCGGTAATTATTGGGTCAGGTTCAGCATCATTTGAGATGCTCCGCTATCTCACCGAGCGCCTTCCCGCCATGATCACTCCGCGTTGGGTCCGGACACAAACCCAACCGATCGCGGTGCGAGACGTCCTGCGTTATTTGGTTCTCTCCGCCGAATTACCACCGGAAGTGAGCCGGACTTTTGACATCGGTGGCCCCGACGTATTGGCCTACCAAGACATGATGCAGCGCTACGCCAAAGTTGCGGGACTGCCCCGACGGTTGATTTTGCCCATTAACTTGTTGACCCCAAAACTCTCCAGCCATTGGGTTGGGTTCGTCACTCCGGTGCCACGCGCTATCGCACGACCACTCGTTCTCTCACTGCGATACCCAGCGGTGTGTTCAGAAAGCGATATCAAAAACTTTATCCCCGATCCCCCTGAAGGCTTATTTCCATTCGATGAATCGGTTGCTTTAGCTCTCACCCGAATTCAAGATGCCCAAGTAACAACGCGATGGTCAAATGCCAGTACACCTGGTGTTCCCAGCGAACCGCTACCCAGCGATCCTGATTGGGCCGGCGGCACTCTCTACGAAGACGTTCAAGTTCTTAACTCCACCGCCACACCTCAGGAATTGTGGGCCGCCGTTGATTGCATCGGTGGTGACAATGGCTGGTACTCCGCGAAATTGCTGTGGGAAATTCGCGGATTTATCGACCGCTTAGTCGGTGGCGTTGGACTTCGACGCGGCCGTCGCGACCCGCATGAGTTACATGTCGGAGAGACCGTCGACTTTTGGCGAGTAGAAGAGCGGCAAGTACCCGAACTGCTGCGGCTACGAGCAGAAATGAAAATGCCCGGACGAGCATGGCTGGAATTTATGGTCACCGAAGGAGAAAACGGCGGCTCCACACTCACCCAGCGGGCTGTCTATTGGCCGAAGTCTTTTACCGGACACGCCTACTGGTGGTCGGTTGCACCATTTCACGCACTCGTCTTCCCACCGATGGTCAGACACATCGTCGAACGGGCAGAGTCACACCCGGCCCCTACCCAATCTAAGGTTTAGTTTTTTTCGTTGCATAGGTGAATGCGGCTAAACCGAGCACGAGTGCGCCCGAGCCAGCCCCGGCGAGAAAAACTTCGTTGCTTGAATTGTTGTCGACAAGCTGTCCAAGAAATACGACTGAAATAATTGCCACGACAACACCAATTAACTTGTTCTTCAGGTCGTCAAGGTCTCTGATCTCTAGCCATGGCGGAAGTTGGACTTCAGAATCAACAAACAGTTCATAAAGTCCATAACCGATCACCAGGAGCACTGTTGCCAACAGCAACGTGTCCACCGCTGTCAGAATTCCAATAACGGTGTCCTTGAGTGGCGATGAAGAGTTGAAGATACCCCAAATCGAATTAACAACTTCCCACGTACCGATCAGCATCAGGACGAATGCACCCAAGAGTGAGCCTATGACCGGCAAGATAACCACAAAACGTGAGAGTTCAACAAATCTGCGCATGTGCATAAAGTAGTGGCAAAAGCACAATCACACAGGTTAGACCTGCCGTCAAGGGATTTTGCGCGAGAGCAGTACGGCGACAAAGAGGACGACCGTGAATCCACTGAGAAGAAATGCCATCGGATCCACAAAAACACCCAGAAGCGAGTCCGAAATAAAGACAAAAACCGTCAGCCAAATCGCCGCCGCCGATCCCCTGGTCGTCGATATTGAAATAAGTACATGGGCGCCACCCAAGACCAGAGCCAAAAGCCCCACTAAAACGAGTGGGGCGTCAATGTCACCCATGGCAGCACTAACAAATGTGACAATCCAGAAAACCACGCCCATGGCTGCAATGAAGTGGACGCCAATTGCGCCCAATCGCCTCGAAGTCATAAAACAATCATGCCACTTGTGACACCTATAACGGCATTGCGAGGAAAGGCGCGCTCACAGCATCCCGTACGGTCACTCCATGCGAACAGTTCTCGGGTTCATTAAGGCCTGCCATCCGCTGCCCACAATCGCCGTCTCACTGGTAATTAGTGCATTCGGGTGGAGTCTGGGTTGGACCGGTTTGCCACTCCTCGCCGTGTTCATCACGATCTTGGTCGGGCAGTTATCCGTTGGTTGGAGTAATGACGCCCATGACGCGAACCTCGATGCTCGCATTGGACGCACAACAAAACCAACGGTCTCCCAAGAGGTGTCTGCGCGAGCATTGTGGATATCAGCGTTCACCGCATTACTCACCGCAATCATTCTTAGTTGGGCCGTCGCCGGTTGGTTGGGCGGCTCATTCCATATTATTGCAATCCTGATGGCTTGGCTTTACAACATAAGGCTTTCACGAACGGCACTGTCGTGGCTCCCCTACGCCCTCGCTTTCGGCGTAATGCCCGCCTTCCTCTCATTTGGACTAAACGATGAACCCCCGACCCTGTGGTCGTTAGCAGTGTTCGCGATCATCGGTGTGAGCGCTCACCTGGCTAATGCCATACCCGATGCAGAGGCTGACGCCGCTGCAGGTGTGGGCGGGCTAGTCATCAATTTAGGCACTCGCCGGTCCGTTATCTTGTGTTGGTTACTTCTGGCACTGGGTAGCGGAATCCTGGTAGTAGTGAGCTTTGCGGCAAACCTTTGGCTTGCACTTCTGGTCAGTGTCGCCTTCGTCCTCGCAGAGGTCTTAGGTTCGCGATTGCGCCACCCCAAGGCAATGTTTTATGCCCTCATTGCAACGGTAGTAGTTGACGTCGCGGCACTGGTGATTGTCACCGCCATCAACTAGGCGGCCAAAGAATTCACAAAATTTCCAATACACCCCATACCTACATAACTGATATTGTTCTCGGGTGTCCATATAAATATGTGGGCACCAATGACAAAGGAATCAAAAATGACCCAGAGTGACTCAACGACAGATGGCTCAACAAACTCGCAACGTGCAAACCGGAGCGCGGGGAAACTGGCACTCAGCGTGGCCTTTGTTGCCATCGCGATTGGTCTGGTCTACCAAGGGGTCATCTACATCGGTGATGGTGTCGGAGGGCTAGTTCCCTACCTCATGATCGTGCTTGGACCAGCCTTAGCCATCTACTACATCTGGTACTTGCTCTTCCGTGCACCTGATGAGAGCACCAAATAAAACGTCGCAGTCGCACACTCTAGGCTTAGAGCGTGAACAACAAGATCGATGTGAGCGGACCTTGGGACTACGCCAAGACATCAACTTTTCTTAGCCAAATCGAAATTCCAATTCGAGTTGCCTCATCGGGTTCACGTGGTCCGATTGTCCAATCGCTGTGGTTTGACTTTGATGAAGACGCCTTGTGGTGCGCCACCCAAGCGAGTTCAATTCTCGTAAAGCGACTCACCGCCAATAATGAGATCGGGTTCGAAGTTTCCGGAGATATTGCCCCCTACAGCGGAGTCCGCGGCACCGGCGTTGCGAGTATCCACCCTGAGTTGGCTGGCGAAGTACTACAACGACTCATAAAGAAATACCAAGGCGAGGACGAAACCGATTTCAGCAGATGGTTGCTCAGTCGAGTGAATAAAGAGGTCGCGATCAAAATCACGGCGCTCACTCTGGTCAGCTGGGACTTCACCGGCCGTATGGGTAGCTGATTAGCCCTTTTTCGTTGAGGCAGTAATCGCATTCGCAAGGTCTTCATATTCTTCACAGGACGTGCCACACAACCGCTTTAAAGTTGCCAAGTTTCGTTTCGCCAGCGCCACTTTCTTTTGAATAATGAAGAGTTCACCTTGATATTCAAGTGCACCCAAATGTGTTGGATCAATTTGTAGCGCCTTCACGTAATACCCACTAGCTTGGCTGTATTGACCTAACTTGCGAGAAGTCAAACCCAATAGGTTCTTCACGTCTGCATTATTAGTCATGACTCGATCAACCCTCTTGAGTTCAACCAATGCCTGCGAATAATTCTTAGCTGCAATCAGAGAACGGCTCTTTGCCAACTCATCAACGGCAACCGATGGCTTTGAGGTGGGTGCAGACGAGGGAGCCGACGGTCCACTATCTGCCGCGTGCAAGGAAGAAATCGGAGCGAGTGAGAGGCAAAGTGCGAGGGCACCAGCGCTAATTCGTGTTCTCATGAAGGAAGGTTAAACGATACCCTCGCGGTTCACTCTTTGAAATCCGAGTACGGGCTTTTCATCCCATAAATCAGAGGGACAAGAACGTTAAATGGTGAAGCGCCCCAAGGTGCGCTGTCGGTCAGCAGGTATGTGAAGCCACGACAGCAGTGTGATCAACAGGGTGCGTCCCGGCTGCCTCGACCGCTTGAATCTGCGTCATGAAGGAATCCAGATCAACCTTCTTGCCCGACAGCCAAGTACCTTGCACTTTGACTTGGGTTGCAAGCGTTGTTGGATCCGCGAGATAGGGATCCATGGACAACTCGACTAGATCCGCATACATTCCGACAGCCAGTGACCCGATCTCGTTATCTCGGTGAAGCATGTAGGCCGCACCTGTCGTCTCAGCTTTAAGAGCGTCTTCGATGCTGATGATCTGGTTGGCTCCATGCACTTTGCCTGAGTCAGTTGCGCGCGTAATGGCCGTCTGAATGTTCAAAAGCGGAATCGGTGGACTTACCGGTCCGTCATTGTGAAAAGAAATATGTGCACCGGCACGCACTGCGTCCCCCCACCGCATCCACTGAGATCCGATCTCAGAGGGAAACATCGTGCCGTCGAGAAGGTCACCCCAATAGATGAATTGAAATGGTCCCAACGAAATGGTGACACCCATGTCCACCGCACGTTGGAACTGATCACCGCGACACCCACCGCAGTGCTCGACTCGCCAGCGGTGATCTGTTCCCATGAGCTTGTTGTTAATTAACGCTTCTTCGTAGGTATCAAGTACGACATCGAGACCGACATCGCCATTAACGTGAAAGGACATTTGCCAACCCATCGGCGCGTACTTGGCAATGATCGCATCAAGTTCAACACGGGTGTAATTCATCATGGCTGTACCACCCGGACCGAGGGGAATCTCAGCATTCTGAACTGCTGGAGTGTCCAAGTACGGGAATGAAGATGCAATAGAGCCAACCCAAGGTGAACCGTCGGCCCACAGTTTGACTCCCTGTTTACGCAACATTGACGGATCAGGCGAGTCCACCTGCACTCCAGCATCGGGATCGATTGACATGTGGTACAGCGACATGCGCAATGGCGAGTCAGGTCGGGTTGTCAGTGCTTCATAACCTTTAAGCATGGAGGTGGAGTAAGTCATTTCAGAGGTCGAAGTGATTCCATAGCCCGACATGTATTGAAACCAGCGCGCCGCTGATTCGAGGGGTTTCGGTATTGCATCTTTCAATGTTGGCATGGCAGCTTCCATCATGGCTGCGGTCTCATACGCCACACCATTGGATGTGCCATCGGTGTTGCGACCAAAACGCGCACCCTGTGGGTCTGCAGGCGGCTTACCATCAGTCCAATTATTAAATTTGATGACGGCAGAGTTGAAATAGGCCATGTGCCCGGAGTTATCCAAGACAACCGCGCGACGTGTTGGGAAGAACTTGTCCAGGTCAGTATTCGTTGGCATCGCGGCCTGTTGCAGCATTCGGTCCAAACCTTGAAAGACAACGGGCTGATCCGCTGGTAACTCGGCGTTCACCTTTGTCCACAGTGCTTGAACGTCACCGAACGTCGGGTACCCCATGTAGGGAGCGATCCAATACGCCGGTGCTTGAGTGATCATGCCACTGAGGAATGGGTGGCTGTGTGCCTCGATGAATCCGGGCATGAGCACGGTGGAACCCAGATCAGTGAGCACTGCACCTGGAGCAGCCGCTTGACAGTCTGTCAAGGAACCCACAGCCACGATCTTGCCGGTGGAAGCGTCAATCGCTATCGCCTCAGCCCGCGGATTTGATTCATCCATGGTGATGATGCTGGATGCTTTAACAATTACGTTTGCTGCCATGTCAATCCTTAATTCGAGTATTGCTTAAACAGTGAGCGGCTGTGGGCCACCGCCGGTAGGCAATGCCAGGTTCCGCGACTTGGTGAAATCAGTGGTCGCAAGATCAATAACGAACCATTGCGGATCGCTGTACGTGTTGACGAGGTATCGGTTGGCCGTGAGATCACTGACCGTGGACCACATGGTCAACTCGGGCTCGGCGCCATTGGGTTTTTCATCAACCGTTCCCGGAACAATGTCAAAACCATGAAGAAGGCGGATAGCTCCCAATTCCGCTTCCTGCTGGTCTGCGGGAGTTTTAGCAAATCGCACCATGGTGAGGGCGCGAATGAAACGGCTCGGTGATGTTCCGTCGGCCGGAAGCCCGCGGAAACCCTGTCCCTGCGCGAATGGTGCGAATGTGGCCCCACCCACCTGTATCGCCGCGGGGTTTTCTGGAGAGAAACTCAAGTAATTAGCCACATTTGTCAGATGCCAGTCCAAGTAAGGCGAATTTGTCGCCACCTGCACAGGATTGTCGACCACCTGCATGCCCTCGGGGTGGAACTCAGCGACAACACAAGAGTCTTTGTCATGAATAACAATGTGCAGTGGAAGGGAGATCGGGATTTCTTTGGGGGTTACATTGACAACATTGCAGGTGGCCAATGCAGCTTTGGCTTCCGCTGTGGTTGAACACGTTCCCAGTACGAATGCAATAACGTCCATGATCCCGATGTCTGAACCATCATTTTTTGGATCGTAATAAGTACAGTGACCTGGCATGTAAAGCGCATGCGCCGATAAACCAGCCGTGTTCATCGCGTCGGCGTACCACTGCGGATTACTAAAGCCCGAGAAACCAACCACCCCATACTTGCTGGTCCACTTCTTACCGTTAGGGACCACTTCACTTTGGGCATCCTGGTTTACCGCAAAAACACCAAGTTGCCATGGAAGTACGTTGGGAAACTCCATTGTGCGACCGAC
This sequence comes from Bifidobacterium breve, assembly GCA_945861775.1. GTDB lineage: Bacteria > Actinomycetota > Actinomycetes > S36-B12 > S36-B12 > UBA4592. The sequence goes on along the minus strand of CAMAVT010000012.1, from coordinate 11,336 downwards.
ACACACGGTGCCGTCAGTTGCTGTTGGGTATTTAAAGTTTGTGCACATATTCGAATTCCTTACTTGGGGGTTTCTGGCGTGGATTCTGGGGTTGCTGCACTAGCACTTGCACTAGCACTAGCACTGGCTGCTGCTGCTTTTGCAGGTTCCTTGTAGTTCCTCATCAACCAGAACGCGACGAGTCCTGCAACAAACATCAGTCCCGCCGATAAAAACATAACGCTGGTGAAAGCGGAGCTGTAACTGGTGGCGGCGTCGGCGAGTGCTTGTTTGCCCAACTGGGTGGTTGGGTCATCGCCTGATTTCACATACATATTAATTGACGTGACTGCCGTGCCAATCGAGTCTGGTTGCACACCAGCGTCGGTTAACTTCTGGGTAACGCCGCCGATTGTTAATCGATCCACCAGCACTGTGGCAACAGCGAATCCAATGGAGTAAAAGAACTGCCCGATTGTGGTGCGCGAGCTAGTTACCGGACCAAATTGGGCTGGAGGCGCCTCGCGAATAATCAAGTTACCGAATGGAATCGACACCATGACGACACCAGCGCCGGCGATTATGGATCCCGGCAGGAATGCGATGAAGGACTTCTGCTCACTGACCATTGCGAGTAACACAAAACCAACCACTGCTAAAAGTGTTCCAATCAAAATGGCGGTCCGATTTGACATGCCCTTTGACATGAGACGACCCATGACGAGAGCGCCAGCAATTCCTGCGGCAACGAGCGGAACCTGCCAAAGGGCAACTTCCTTGGTCGGAACATCGGTGACGTACTGCCACAGGTTGGTTGTCTGCAGAAAGGCAACGGCAGTTCCGTAGTTGTAGACGAAGCCGACGAGCACTGCGGCAAGGAACACAGGGGACTTAAACAAGCGGACCGGGTAGAAAGCTTTTTTGTTCTTCGACTCAAATAAGAAGAACAGCGCCAGCACAACGACACCTGCAATTAATGGGATGAGTGTTGACGGTGCTGTGAGGCTCTTACCTAGCTGACTAATGCCATAGAGGAACGCGACGATTCCAAGAATCAGCAAAATCTGACCGCCAAAATCCAAATTTTCTGATTTCAGTTTTGGCTGGTCTGGCAAAACAAGTGGCACGAGGAAGAAACAGATAACCGAAGCAACTGTTAATACAAAGAAAGCCAAGCGCCAATCGACACCGACCAATAGACCGCCGATGAAAGTGAGGATCAGGGTTGACAACCCGACCATTGCACCGAATACACCGAGTGCTGCTGGAAGCTTTCCTGGCTTAGCGACCGCATGAATATATGCGAATGAAGCGCCGTAAACGGCACCCAATCCAACTCCGGCAATCGCTTGGCCAAGAAGGTAAATGGCAGAAACAGGTGCCAGTCCGGAGAGGGCAGCTCCAGCCGCTCCCACTAGGAGACCGACCAGGAGGACCTTGCGACGCCCTAGGCGATCAGCGAGAAGTCCGGTGGTGATGACCGATGCCGCGATGGCAATCGTCTGAATGCTCGCCGCAAGGGCTACTTGGCCACCCGACATGTTGAGGTCACGCGTCAAACTCACCAGCGCGGTGCTGTTGATATTGGGGGAAGTGCCTTGGATCGCCGCCATGATCCCTAAGAAAGGGACAGCCAGAGCAATTAATTTAGGTGCCTTGGCTACAGGTGCTGCGGGCGTGGTTGTTGACATGAATCCTCCGAAGTTTGGGTAAAAACATCAAACCACAGTTTGATGCATACCGAAGGGAAATGGCCAAACTTTTGTTCTAATTTAACTCCCGACGGGGGCCAAACTTCTGGCAATCCGCACCAATTGCTGTGCTGAGAGATTATTCCCCCCATATGTTTCAATCCAGATTCGGGTTGAGCGCAATCCATTGACTCCGGGGAGCGTCACTTCAAGGTGCCCACCGAATTTGATCACGTCTGCCTTTGTGCATTTCTGTGACGATGCTGGATCACAGTAGGCCTGAACATATGCCATGGAAACATTACTGGTTGTTCGCAGCACAACCTCGCCAGTCCCAATGTCTGAGCACATGGGATTACCTTCAGTAATGGTCAACCTTTGGGAATCTGCCTTGCCATAGATCACCGTCAAGTTTTGTTCCGTGCCTTTTTGGCAGAGATCGTTGCCACCAGCATGTTGAGCTTTTATTCCTGCCGTATAGGAAGGTTCGTAGACCGTGTAGGTCACACCCACCTGCATATTTTCATAGGCATCGCCTGAGCCCATAGCTACAGCGGGCGCTGCAACACCAATAACGAAAGCACTTGCCGCGATTACCCCTAGAAGTTTTTTCACTGGTGTTTCCTCTCAATTGGTCGCCAACGCAAGACTCATCTTACCCGCGCTGCCCCTGATAGTCTGCTCCAAATCGCAATCCCCTGTCGATATTGGGAGGTTTAACCTTGTCCGCTGAAACAAAAGCCACCGGTTCATTAACCGCGATTGGTTCGGGGATTAAGTCCGTTGCCCACCTCACTCTGGAGGCACGCGCTCACGTCGAGTCCGCCGATATCGTCCTCATCTGTTCAGCAGATGCAGTAACCGATGCGTATCTGCGGGAGTTAAACCCCAATAGTGAAGACCTGCACGTCTATTACGGGATCGATGTTCCTCGACGTGAGACTTATCAAGCCATGGCAGGGCGCATGGTTGAAATGGTTCGTCGCGGAATGGATGTCGTTGTGGTTTTCTATGGTCACCCCGGCGTGTTCGTTGACCCCACTTTTGAGGCGATTAATCAGGTGCGCGCCATGGGCCTACCCGCTGTGATGCTGCCAGGAATTTCCGCAGAAGATTGCATGATCGCCGATCTGGAGATTGATCCGGCTAATCAGGGGATGCAGACTTATGAAGCGACGTATTACTTGACCCGCAAGATCCAAATTGATGTTCGGGTGCCATTGGTGTTGTGGCAGGTGGCTCTGGTGGGTGATCCCAGTTACCCGAAGGGGGCATACGACTCACGAAACTTGGGGATATTGGTCGAAAGACTCCAACAGTTGTATTCCGTGGATCATCGAGTAGTTATTTATGAGGCTGCGCAGCACCCGTTAGCTCGAGCCCGAATCTGGCCGGTGGCCCTCTCTGAACTGGGTCCCGAGCACGTGACCGGAATCTCGACCATGTTCGTTCCACCCAAAGAACCGGCCTACATTGACCGGGAAATCGTGGAAAGGATGCGGGCCGAACCACCGGCTGTGCGATGATAAGACCATTGGAGACGAGACATTTGGACGTCAAGGGAGCAACACAATGACCGTAACTGAACCAAGGCCAGTCAACCAACAAGCCAGCATGACTCCATTGGAGCGGCTACTGGTCGAGGTGTGTACCAACACGAAGAGCCTTCGGGCCGTGTCTATGGATCCTGTTCAGGCATTTCGCGCTGCGGGGGCCTCTGACTTTGCGGTGAATTGTCTGCAGAAGCAGCGCGGCTCGTGGATTTCATTGGCGTTGTCTGTGAGTCATCCTGTTCCCACCCAGGAACAAATTGATTCCTTCCTCGCTCGACGCGTGCGCGAGGACGCATTCTTCGCCGACCGTTTGCGCACGGAGCCACGTCGTATTCTCGAACGCAGTTTCTCCACTCGGTTCCCTGCTCGCGCGACGTTTGAGGTTGTGGAATTGGCCGGTTACCCCACCGTGGTCGTGAGTGGTCTGGGTAGCGGAGTGAGTCGCAGTGCCGATCTCAATCCAAGTGCAGACACTGATATTGATACCGACACCGATATCGACACCGACGTAGACACCGATGTAGATATCGACACCGATATAGATGCAATAACCGACGTAGACACCGATGTAGATATCGACACCGATATAGACACGGTTGTGGACAATGTGACTGACATCGATAATTCCGTTGTCTCTGTCAAGGGTGAATCAAGCGCCCGGGTCCAAACGGCCGCTGATCGACGGTGGAAACAGTTCTGGAGCACCCACGAGGCCATGTGGGCGAGCCGCGACGACCGTCGCGTTTCCTAACGACACCTGCATAAAAACCACTGCGCCAAGAAAAGAATTGTGAATCCGCTCAAGTCACTACTGCAGCAATATCGCCGCACCATCATTACGGCGCTTGTCATCACGATCATCACAACAATTCCCACACTGCTCTCTGTCGTTGCCTTGGGTTTTGTCGTAGATGCGGTTCGGTCAGGCACCGGCTCTGAGGTAACTCAATGGAGTATCGGACTTGCATTACTTGCCCTTATCGGTGCAGTGTTGTGGATTCCTCGTGCACGCTCGGTTACGAATGCTGCACTAAATGTTGAGGCCGATATTCGCTCACGTATTTTTGATCGCATTTTGCGCGTTGATCTGTTTACGCTCGGATCGCTAGACATTGGTCAGGTGGTTTCACGGGCGACTGCCGATTTGCGGTTGATCCGATCATTTCTTAGCAGTGGCATTCCCGTGATCGCACAGGTAGTTGCCGGATACGCGTTCCTTGTAATCACTGCCGGTTACAACGACCCGCTGTTGGGTTTGGCAACTTTGATCCCGGTAGCCCTGGTGTTGTTTATTTCCTTTGCGCGTGTGCGTGATGACTCGCAAAACCCAGCAATTGCCCGCGGTCTGCTCGGTGACGCAACCACGGTGATTGATGAAAGCCTGGAAGCTGTTGACTCCATTAGGGCTGACGACTCACGCGATTCCGCTTTCACCAAGGTAAGTGACCTGCTCACGGCAGCGCGTCACTCGATCACCCCGGTGCTGTTTCGTAATGCTGTGATCACGGCGATCATGAGTGCCATTCCGTATCTCGCATTTGCTGCAGTATTAGGTGTTGGCGGCCTCTTGATCTCCCGCGGGGATGACGTGTCAATTGGTGAGCTGGTTGCGGTCAGTCTGCTGATGCTGCACGTTGCTGCCCCCACAATCTCGTTGGGCACATTTATTTCTGAGGGCCAAAATGCCGCTGCAGCTGCCGAGCGCATTGAAACTGTCCTTGCCTGGCCCGACGCAGGCCCCGACCCTCGCATTTCATCTTCAGTCACGAAAGTGAGTGATCTCAAGTTCACTCTAGGTTCGGACCCCATTCTCCAGGGTATTGATATTGATCAGTCGGCGAGAAGAACTCTCGGGATTCAGGGAGATCCAGCCAGCGGCAAAACCATTTTGTTGCAATCACTGCACGGCATGGTGCCACAGGTCACCGGTGAGATCCGGGTTCCTTCAACCACCCTGGTTACCTGTGACGATTCGATTTTCCATGGCACCATCCGCGAGGCCGTTACCTACGGCGCCGCCAATGTGAGCGACGAGGATCTTCATCTCGCGGCCACGCGCTCCCATTTGATGGAGGTCGTCAACATATTGCCCGACGGTTGGGACACCGAACTGGGAGGAAGTACCGGCGTGGTGCTCTCCGGTGGAGAGATGCAACGAATTCGTTTGGCACGGGGTCTGCTGTCAAACTCGGACTTGCTCCTACTTGATGCAGCAATGGTGGGCCTTGACGCATTAACCCTTGAAACTGTTAACGAGGGAATCAGTCAACAGCGAAATGGCCGCGAGCTGATCACAACCGCTTACGCCCCCGCCGGATTGGGACCCACCACCGGCAGGGCAACCCTTTCCCGAGGGGAACTCACCCCCGCACCCGATGCTCCACCGCAGCAGCCGGTGACCCCGCCACAATCACAATCACAAAGCCCCACCCAACAGCAAACGCAGCAATCACACACAACAACACCGACACAAAAGAAAACGCCCGGCAAGCTCAAGGCAAGGGCAAAACTGATTGTGAGTTTGTTGCGTCCCGATGCTGGCTGGTTGGTCTTAGCAATGTCCTGTGTTGCAGTCACTGCGGTGACAGCACTCGTACCCATTTATTTGAGTATGGAACTGATCAAGGATCTCAGTGGATCTGCAGGTAACGAGCGGCTAGGTCTGGTGGTTGCGGTATTAGTCGGTGTCGCAATCATCTTCGGTATTGCGCTTTTTCTGTGTGAATTCCTGATTCCCTGGATAGGTCAACGTGGCCTGAATCGTTTGCGGTTGCGAGCGTTTCGCGCCCTGCTTGATGTCCATCTGGCATATTTCGATCGCCAACGTATCGGAGCGATCGTTAGCAAGTTAACGAACAACATTGAACTACTGCAAACAACAGTTAAAAGCGGTGCCCGCACAGTTGTTTCTTCGGTCGTCACTTTGGTTGTTGTCGGTGGATTACTTGTCATTCTCGACCGCGAGCTCGCGATAATCGCTTATCTCGTTTTTCCCGTGATCATTATTTTTGCCGTGATTTTAGTGCGCGCCCAGCGTTGGGCGTTGGCAAAAAACATATCGGGAATAAGTGACTTGACCGTCTGCATTCGTGACGCGGTCCAAGGTGCTGCCACGATTCGCTCATTTGGAACCCAAGATCAACACCGGGAAGAATTCGATCGGTTCAATGAATTTGAGCGCACCGCGTTAGCTCGCTCGTCGTATGTGTTCAAGTCTTTCGCAGCAGCAACACAATTCGTCGTAGCACTCGACGTAGCTTTAATTGTTGCCCTTGGTGGTCAAGATGCAGTTGCCGGCGCAGTGGCTGTGACCACCATGGTTCTTTTTGCCACCTACCTTCAGAACGGAATCACACCGATTTCTTCACTAGCAACCATGCAGGCCGTGTACGGGCAATCCGGTGTTGCCATGGATCAACTGGTGAAGATCGTGAACTTGCATCCCGACTCCCAGTTGGCCGGTAGCAAGTCCGCAGTGAATCCCGACCCGAGCATTCCCGCGATTCGTTACGACCACGTGTGGTTCGCCTTCACTAATGCCGGCTGGGTGCTCAAAGATGCATCACTGGATGTCATGCCGGGTGAGCACCTGGTGGTCGTTGGCCGCACGGGCGCCGGTAAATCCAGTCTGGTCAAACTTGGTTTACGTTTCTATGCTCCCATCAAGGGAAATGTTGAAGTTTTCGGCGTCCCCGTTGGCGAGGCGGACGAACATTGGCTTCGCCAACAGATTGCCTATGTCCCCCAAGAGCCCACCGTTTTCTCCGCAACGATCCGAGACAACCTGCGCATGAGCAAACCTGATGCGGACCAGAGTGAACTCGATGCCGTTGTTGCTGCATTGGGCATTGAGCAATCCGTGATCGCTGCCCTTGGTGGCTGGGATGCAGTAATCGGATCTGCGGGCACCCTGCCCTCAGCGGGTCAACGACAACTCATCGCTATTGCTCGCGCCCTTGTGGCCAACCGTCCTATTTTGATTTTAGATGAAGCCACCTCGTATCTCACCCCCGAAGCTGAGCAGGCAGTCATCAATGCATTGCGGTTTGGAAACCCCCATCGCTCCATCATTGCCATTGCCCACCACCTTGCCTGGGCTCCTCAAGGGGACAAAATCGCAGTGATCGCCCAACACCAAATCGACCAATACGGCACCCACCAAGAGTTACTCAACGAAGAGGGGACCTACGCCAAACTTTGGGCGGCGAGTCAACTCACTACTCAGTAGTAGGTGAGTCAGCGACGAATCAGTGCAACCAAATACGCGGTCAGGAAACCTAAACCGATTCCCAAATAAGCGAATCGCGCGATAGTCCAGTCGGCCGGCATGAGAACCGTGAAAACTGTCATGGCGCCACCCGCCACAATCATCACCGCTGCTGCCCTGCGAATGTTGATCTCAGGAGCGGATCTGACCAACCACATCTGACCACTCAAAGCAAGCAGTGTTGCGCCCATCATGCGCAAAGCCCAATCACTGGTGTCTGATGTAGTTAGTCCTAGCAGTTCACCGAAGTACGTTGGCAGAATGATCAATACCACAGAACTGACAAGAAAGACGAGCGATCCCGCGCCAAGAATTCCTCTTATGAGTTTCGCTTGACTTCTACCGTCACCATAGCCGTCAATCTCTGATTCCGATTTACTCATGTCCATGTTCACTCCGCTCATTCACAGTCTCCAATATGTATCAATTATGACTGCTGCGCGTCAAAGAAGGCCGCAAAAATTCATAAATCCTTCATGGCGCCGGATCCCCACACGCAGTTGCAGATCAGTGTTGCGTTGGGAGCCCAGAGCGGTGCATAACGAGATAAACGCCACTCGTTCAGTGAAATTTTAGAAACCGACTAGTATCTATTTTTACATGAGACAGTCATATGGGAAACAGTTTCCGCAGATGACGGTAAGGGCGCATACGTTGTTGGCATATGATTCGCGAGTGAGTAATGACTCGTCTCGTTAGCGTGGACCGACCACCTGATGCAAATCAGGGTGATCCCATTGTCCAAAAGTTGGCTCAACTAATCCAAGGAGTCGGACCAGACCGTCGTCTGCCAAGCGAACGCGACATGTCAATATCCCTTGGTGTTAGTCGCGTCGCTTTGCGGGATCGCCTTCAAGGTTTTGAGATTCTTGGCATTTTAGAAAGGCGCCAGGGTTCAGGAACCTTTGTCCGGCAGCTTGATTCGAACGGGTTAGCATCACTGTTGGATCTCATGCTGGCCAGCGCCCATGTGTCACATGACGACTTACACATAGTTCGTATTGCACTCGAGCGGGAAAGCGCGAAACAGGCAGCCATTGCGCCCGTTGCAGATCTTGATGAAATGTATCGGTGCATTTACATTTTCGAACACGGAACGCGAGTTAAAGAGATTGCGAATGCAGATATCGCATTCCACAACCATCTCATGCGTATGTCGGGTAGTCCTGGCTTGTCCTTTTTCGCCGATGCCCTTCAGATTTCTCTGTTTAAATCACTTCACTACCGAAATCAACGGTGGGAGAAGAGTGCGGGCGTCAAATCAATACTGGTCGATTTGCATCTAGAGATTGTTCGGGCTATCGAAATGCGAGATCCGGATCGAGCAGCTGCAGCAGTAGATCGACACTTCCTTACTTTCGACAGCATGGTGGTTCTTCCGGTCAAGTCAAAATCAAAGAAAGCTACCCGCTGATTTGTAAAACCGCCCGACCCAATGTCCGGTCTTCGACAAATTTATGTGCGGTCGCGCAATCGTCCAGGGAAAAAATCTTCACAGGAAGCATTGGGTAAACACCATCAGAGAGAGCCTCACAAACCGTCGAGATAGCCAGCTGAATTTCCGATTGATTCAAATTGAAGACAACGAAAAAATCTATGCCAGCATTAACAAACATCAATGGTCTCACGGATGTTGTTAGTTCAGGACCATCACTTGAATAGCTGACAATTCGTGCGCGATCAGCCAGATACGGAAGATAGCGCGGTAGGTATGTGCCAATCGCGACGTCGATAACCAAATCGATTTTCCGTCCTTGGGATTCAAGGGCAGCATCTAGATTCTCCACTTGGTGATTGATGATCACATGCGCACCAGCTTGCTCCGCAACCAAAGCCTTTTCGGCAGAGCTCACAGTAGTAATGACATGAGCACCCTTATGTTTCGCAAGACTTATTGCTGCCGACCCAACCGCGCCAGCACCTCCGGAGATGAGAACATTCTTACCCTCGAGATCTTGGCAAATGCTGAGAGCATGAGCAGCTGTCATCATTGGAATACCAATAAGGGCAGCCGTCAAGAATGAAATTTGGTCAGGCAGGGGAACCACTTGATCCTGGGCAATGCAGATGTACTCTGCTGCGGTACCAAACCCTCGGTTATGGGCTCCGTGGTAGATCCAAACTCGTTGTCCAAGAAGTTCCATTGACACCCCTGGACCTATCTGATCAATGACTCCGCTGCCATCGTGGTGAGGGATTTGGAAGGGACCAAACTGCGGCGTCTCGACTGATCTGCGCTTGACATCTGTTGGGTTCACGGCGGAGTAGTGCATGAGTACTCGGACCTCGCCCTCACCAGGATTTGGCTCAGGAACTTCCTTTACCGAGAGAACCTCGTTAGAAGGGCCGCTCACTTCATATGCGACTGCGCGCATGAGATTTCTCCTCTTCCCGGTTTGTATCACAATTTGATAAATCGGTTGACAGCGAACCAAAAATGGACTTTGGTAGTACCAACCAACCGATGGTAGTACCAATTAAGCAATAGGTCACCATTTAAGGCTAGAAAATCCACCACTCCAAATTGAAAGGAATCGAATGTCGCGAACCTCATTCATCAAGAGCTTTGTGGCTCTCGGATCAGTCGTCGTATTAGTTGCTGCGTGCGCAACTCAATCGGACACCGAAGAGACCACAGGTGCAGCAGAAACTACGGAATCCAGCGCAGCTGAAACAGCAGAAGCAGTAGAAGCCGAAGTATGCGATGTTAACGGCAATAGCCAAGGCATCACAGAAGACAAGATCATCCTCGGTGCGTTTACACCAATGACAGGGCCAGTAGCTGACCCAGGAAATGGCGCACTCTTGGGACAGCAAGTGGTCTTTGATGAAGTAAATGCCGCGGGTGGCATCGACGGACGCATGATCGAATTTGTGACTGCAGACGATAAGTACGATCCAGCAGAGGCACAAGCCGCTGCGCGTCGTTTGAACGAACAAGATGGAGTTTTCGCCTTCTCCGGAAGCATTGGAACTCCAAACTTCGTTGCTGTTCTTCCTTACATCATGTCAGAAGAAATCCCAGCAATTGGTCCTTACGCTCCATCGAACCAGGTGGGCGTTATTGCAAACCCAAATGTGTACATGATTTGGCCAAACTTTGTTGATGAATTCCAGGTTTCAACACGGTATCTGATTGAGCAAGTCAAGCCTAAGAAGCTTGCAATGATTCAGATGCAGGGTGACGTCGGTGACGATGCTCTCAAGGGTGTGCAGAACGCGCTCGAAGGAACTGACTACGAATTGACAACAATCGTTCCTGTTGAGGCCACTACAACTGACTACTCACCAATGGTCCAGGAGCTTAAGGACTCCGGAGCAGACTGGGTTATCAGCATCAACCAGCCAACAGGAACCGGACAGGTAATTCAGGCAGCTAAGAAGATCGGCTACGAACCCAAGTGGCTGACTCAGTCAGACATGACTGACGGTGGCTGGATTGCTGCATTCGGGGCCGATACCGAGGGCCTTGTTGCCGCCACAAAGGCTGCACCATTGAATAGCGATGATCCCAAGGTGCAAGAGTTCGTCTCCAAGTTCAAGGCAGCAACGGGAGCAGATCCCACGTTGTGGAATGCAGTCGGCTACGCACAAGCACTGGTAACAGTTGAAGCGCTTAAGAACGCTCCCGCTTTGACCCGTAGTTGCTTGGAGTACAGCCTGCAAACAATGTCGGGCTTCGAAACTGGTCTTATCCCACCAGTGACGTTCTCCGTTGATTCCCGCCAGGGAACAACAGCAGTGGGCGTAGCACAAGTTCAAAATGGCGAAGTGGTTCAAGTTGCACCATTCGCTCCTGTTTCCTAAACAATAAGGAAACCCCGCAGTTAGTTTGCCGCGGAATCT
>CAMAVT010000011.1 GCA_945861775.1 Bifidobacterium breve | reverse complement strand
AGAGACCGATCTCACTGAGGCTGAGTTGGCGAACCCGGTGTGCGCAAACTGCAGCGAGGTTGCCGTTTTGGGCCAGGGAGTAACGCGCCATGTAGTTGAAGATGTACCGGCGGGAAGAGCCTGTTACCGGATCGCGGCATTTGTGGGCACCCTGCAGTCATTGTTCAGCCAAGAACAATGCTCCGAAGTCATCGATGTTTCACAATTTGATGGAGATGGCGACGGCATCCCCGACGCTGAGCAAGCGGCCGGTGGCGAGGGAGCAGAAACTCCCCCGCGGCCATGCCCGGCCATCAATGTCGATGCTCGACCCGTGTCAACTACTTCCGTAGCGATCCTTTGGAAAAAGGCGACGAAGCCGCCGGCAGGTTTTAGGGCACCGACGCCGGAACCAGTGACCGCGGTGGACGCTACCCAGATGGACGTTCGTGGGGGATTTCCATCGGGTGAGGGTTCGGAGACTGAATCTGGAAAGCCCGAATCCGGAAAGCCAGCTGGGTCGGGATCCAAGACGCGAGTCTGTGACCCTGAGCAATCAGTGACGGGCTGGAATCTGCAGCGACGTATCTTTACCGGTTGGTCGGATGTGTCACCGGCACCAAATCCAGACGACACGGCAGTTGAAGTACGGGATCTCGCTCCGGACACTCGTTATTGCTTCCGGATCCGAGCAGTCTCCGCGCAGGGTACATCGCGCTGGTCGGAGACCGTGTGCGTCCGCACCGATCCGGAACCGATCACCGAACCTTCACCAGTTGCGGAAACTCCGATGGATCCTGCAACCGTTCGCGCATTGCCCTACTAGGTCCCGGGGAGATTGCCCGGCGCACGCATCTCAGTCGGTAGTCGCAGGAACTGCGGTGGCAATGGCGGCGAGATGAACTCAACTCCCGAGATCGCGACCTCCCCCCATGAACCAACGGATTCACCGACTGGCGGGTAGACCGTCAGGATTTCCAATTTGACCGCGTCCGTTCGGGTACGGGGGAACTCAATAATCTGTCGGAAGTCGCGATCGGTGGTGACTCCGAGTAATGTTCCTTCGAAAGTTGAGCCATCCATAAAGGTTAATTTGATGTCTTTTGGTGTTGCCAGCGCCCGGATACCGAATTGTTTTCCCTGTATACCGGGAAGAATCACCATTCGATCGATGATGGTTTCTTGGCTGAGGGTGAAGTCAAGGGTCGTGCCCACACCAAGCCCATAGTTGGAGTCCGACGCCCAGAAGTTGCGCGCGTCACCTCCCAATGCAGCAGCAGCAGTGGTGCCCTTCAAACTCGAAGATGCCTCGGCATCAACGGGCGTCACGAGGACCCCCGCCCTGGGGTTAACAAATTGATTAATTGATTGGTAAACCTGAGTGAGGCCGAATTGAACTCGGAAGGAATTCGGGCCGAATAGGGTGAAAATGATTGTACTCAGAAACACTCCAATGAGGGAAAACACCAAAATCGGGGTACGCCAACTGCGGGTCAATTGTCGGGATCGCTTCGCTTTTTCCTCTTCAGCGGCTGCTTCGTTGAGAATCTCTATGTCAACCATCTCGGGTTGCAGCTCGACCCCGGGCATTGGAGTGCCGCACCAGTCACAGAAAATCCGTGTTGCCTCGTTGAGTCGACCACACGCCGCACATGCTGTGTCACCGTGGACCGTGCGCGTTGTTGTTGCGACGGTGCGCTCAACAACTTGAGATGGCAATTCCTGGGGTGCCCGTGCCTCGAGAACCGAGGGGGGTGCTCTCTCTACATGTAGCTCCTCGGTGAACTCCGGACGTTGTCGTGCGATCACCTCGGAAACGGAAAGCGTCACTGGTTTTACGACTGTTGGTTCCCGAACACTGAGCCAGGACCCGATGAGTAGTGCACCCCAACCCAGGATAAAAATCCCGGCCGCGCCAGCGACCCACCAATTCGACAACTGGCTAGCGGAAAAAACGACGACGGCACCGAAGAGGGCGATACCGGCGAGCTCCACGATTTTCTTGACACTGATTCGAACAGTGGGTGCCTGCTCCTCTGGACGAAACAGTTCTTCGAACTCTGCCGGAACTTCAACGACTTCCACTGCCGTGTATTCATCGACAATCACTTCATCGGGGATCACTTCTTCGACGAGCGACTCACTTGAAGTGACCTGTAACGGCGTGGGTTCTTCATCGATTTGTAGTTCACGTGACTGTGAAGTTGACGGGTCCCACGGCGGGTCACCGGCAAATTCAAGGTATGCCGAACATTCCGGGCAATAGGGTCCCCACGGCACTGTTGAAGAACAGCGCGTGCAAGTTATCATCGATGGTGAGGCCATGGCACTAGGTCGCCGACTCGACCTCAAGCTTGACATGGGCGGGGACGAGCTTTGTGACAATTTGCTGAATGCGATCGATGTCCGAGGCAGCAATGCGAACGCGTACCGATGGGCCATCGTCGGTGGCCCAATCAGCTGGCGACGTTGGTTTCATGTTGACCAGAGTACTGCCTGAGTCATCAATCTCAACTGATGCGGCTTCGCGTGGCACAAGCCTCGTGCGGATTGCATACGCCGTTCCGGACCAACTCGCCCGCTGATGGGCATTGGCGACATCGTCGCGAATTGCCGCTTCGTCCCATACGTTGTCGATGTCAGCCAGCACCCAAGAGCCGATGTATGCCGTCATGTCGGGTGGTGCAATGCGAGGATCCAGATACGCGTCGAAACAATCCAGAGTTTGGATCGCGGGCGCAATAACTTCGTCAAGTGCGCGCAGGAATGCGCAGATCAATGGGTCCTCGGCGAGCATTGCCGGAACTTGAGCCTCCAGCGGAAACGGGCTTCGCGCACCAGGCACCAGTTGGCGCTTGCTGATGGACGTATGCCTGGTCTCGGTCATCGGATCTCGAATTCATTACCAACACAAAAGAAAAGGTCGCGCTGACCTGGATGCACGGATTCAGCTGGCGCACCACGAGTTCCAACGACCACATCTACCGGGATCAGTCGAACTACATCAACATAGGCAACACCCGGTACTCGCTGCAATACCGAATGGACATCAGCGAGGAGAAGGGGGTGACCAAACGGCCAGCCGCGTCCGTCGTTGCCACCGAGAACGGGATGCAAGAATCTGCGTACCGCAGCATCTGCCTGTTCAATCACATTTCGGCCATTTGCGCCGGGTTGCACAACGAGTCGCGCTGCGACCGAAACTCCCAAATATTTGGGTGGCTCAATGTGGACGATCGCACCGAGTGGTCGTCGTGGTTCGATAAAATCGCGGATGCTGTCCAATACATCAGGGTGAGGCTGAAGAAGATCAAAATCTTGGATGTCGTCCGGTACCCATGGAATGATTTGCACGAGGACGTGGCCCGGCTTACCGAGCGAAGCGGCGTCCACACATGAGACCCGCGCAACAGAGGGTGCGGCCATGCGCACGAGCAGTTCATAATCCTGCGCGGTAACAGCACGCATCTGCGTACGCACCGTGATTGCGGCCCGCTCTTTCAGCGCCTCCATCGTCTCTGCATCTGACCCCCCTGTTGCCGCCTGTGGATTTGTTACATCCGAGACATAGGGAATGCTGCTGCGCATGACGGTCAAGGTCTCCGAATCAACGTTGCCGATGTGACCGCCCCCGACGAGATACTCCGGCACCCGAACCATGGCTTGCGCCGGCGGCGTTGCGCCATATTGACGGGTGCCACCGTCCTCTGTGCGGATCACCGGACCGAATCGGATTTCACCCGTGACTTCTTCGACGGTGAAATGCAGATCGCTGGGGCCGGAATCCGCGAAACTTTCCACCCGATGCCAGGTCTCCCAGCCTTCGGGACCGTTTACCTCAATGATGAGGTCGCCTTGTGCACCAATAAGTGGTGTGCGGCTGAGAGTCAATCGATCACCGGGCGTGCCACTGCACGGCCCGATAATTTCATCTGTTACCGGCTCACAATGTCGAGCGTCGACTTGGCCACCCATGGTCTCTGCGGAAATCACGGCAACAGTTGGTGAAACCTTGTAGCGCGGTTGATCTTGTTGTGGCTCGTTCACCACAATGCGCAACCAGCCGGCTGAAATTCCGGCAACGCGAGTGAGTTCGTGTTCGGGGATGAAAACTTCGATCGTGCCATCGCGATTGAGCCCGCCGGTGTTGTCGTGACGCTTTGCGACCGGGTACCAGTCCTGCCCATTCCACGCCTCGATCACATATGGTGGATTGAGTGGATCGATGCCGATACCTTCAATAGTGGGACTACCCGTGAAATTCAGCCGAACCAGACACTGCGGAGTGGGTTGCGTCATTCCAATGTAGAGGGCATCGGAGGGAGCGGGCACTGGAGAAAATGTCTCAAAACTCCTTCGCATCGCTCGAGCTTCTTGGTGTGACTCAAATGGCCCATCGGTTTGTTTGGTCAGCACCGTCCCCACGCTCACTGTGGGAATCGTGAGATCGTGCATCGTGGCGAATGTGACGGGAGGCGCAGGCGTAGTCCGCGGATTTGAAACCAGTGTCCCCTTGGGGAGTACTACATCTACCTCTTGTGCAATTGACAGGAGGAATTCCAAACGGGTCGCAGCCGCACCGGGCGGGATCAGGTGCTCACCAAGGAGCTCCAAGAACTTCACGTAATGCAGATCCGGTACCCGATTGAGTCGGTAAATGAGTTGATCGGTCATGTAGGCAAACGTCTCAATCAGAGTGACACCGGGGTCGGCAACATTGTGATCGGTCCAGTTTGGATTACGCAACTGCACGAGGCGCTTGGCCTCGTCGACTAAATCCTGAAAACCACGATCATCTAGATTCGGTGCGGGAAGAGTCACGGGTCTACCTCCTGGGGAATGACATAGAACGGCACGAGAAGATTTCGAGGGTCATATGAACCCTTGAGTTGGTAACGAATGTCGATCCAGATTTTGGTCGGATCATTGTCATAAGAGGCAATCACATCGATGACGTCAGCGCGCGGTTCCCAACGGATCAATGAGTTGCGAACTTCAACCTGAATGCGACTGAGCAATTCCAGGGTGCCCGGTTCGAATAACATGTCGTGAATACCGCACCCGAATTCCGGGCGCATTGGGCGCTCGCCGTAGGCGGTACCCAAGATCAGTCGCATGGCGCGTTCGACATTCGCGTCACCACTGACAACCCGGAATCCACCCTGGGGTGTCATTGCCCAGGGATAGCAAAAGCCTGATCCGGTAAATCCCGCGTCTACTGTGCTCAATTCAGTTTCACCACCGCTCCCTTGATGGTGACGGAGCCGCCTGCTTTGAGATTGAGAGCTGCGGATGCATCAACCGAAACCGTGGTTCCCTTGAGCTTAAGACTCGAGTCTGCCGTTACGTTGACATTGGGCGCCTTTACATCAATACGGCTCTTACCTTGCACTTTGACCGATGCTGCTGCATCAATAGTGACGTCCTTCGCTTTGATCATGGCGTCTTTTTCAGTTGTGACCTGCACCCGTGAAGCGCTATTGATGATGACATCACGATCGCCCTTCGTTGTGATCGTGATGCCCTTTTTGGCATCAAGCACAATTGAGCATGAGTCACCGTTGGTCGACTGAAGGGTGATGCTCGAAGAGTCACTTGAGTCGTCGAACAGCAATTGATGGCCAGCCTTTGTGGTGAGCGCCGTAATCACCGGCTGCCCATTCTCAATCACTTTAGTGTTGGGAATCTTGCCGGTGGAGTTACCGAATACGCTGCCCAATACGAATGGTGAATCCAGTTGTCCATTTTCGAAACCGACAACGACCTCGTCCTTGGGTCTGGGCATCATCTGGAAGCCAACTTTTTCGCCCGCACCCAACTGCATCACTCGGGCCCAATCGGTAACGTAATCCTTGCTCAGCCAAGGCAGAGTTAGTCGCACCCGACCTAAGCCCTTGGGGTCCTTGATGTCACTGACTATTGCCGGATAAATGCCGTAGAAACGTTCCGCGGGTTTGGCATTTGTCGCCAACGAACCGAGGTTTCGGTCATCCAAGCCGGTGCAGAACACTTCGGTGGTAAAGCCGCCTTGGCTCGGGTCAAACACGTGCACCACTCCGCTGACCGTGTGGATTCCCGAGAGGTCACCGCAATCCTCAAGCTTGATCAGCCGATTGAGTTTTACTAACGGGGTTCCTCGAACAATCAGATCGACGTCGATTGCGCCACCTGCTTGCCGAGCTGCTTCACCTTTAGCGGCGCGGTCAGCTTGGGCGCGAGTGAGGGCAAAAGTATCGAGGGAGGTAATCCTGCCGGCCTTTTTAGAAGCCACGAAATTGTCCAGCTTCGCCGTTACTCGATCACCGGAGCCAAGTGACTCATCACCGGATGCTGATTGCCCCTTCATGTCGTCCCAGCCTGGGATTGCTACGGACCGCGGTACCCCAACACTGGTCACACTCGCGCGCACGGATTTGATGCGCCGGTCGCCGATTTTGAAAACGGCATCTTTGTCAACACTGCCCGCTGCCTTTTTTGGTGGGCCAAAAAATAGCTGGGTGTTGCCAACGGTCATTTGGGTAAAGACCCGCACGAAACATACCCAACCCTGCTCCCGTGCCATGCGAACTAAAAAGTCCCAGTCAGTTTCATTTGATTGCACAACAAAAGGGTGACGGGTTCCTGAAGTTGTGACATCGCCACCAATGAGTCCGGCCAGGCTGTAGTCACTTGCGATTTTTTTCGCGATTTCACCGTAGGTCATGTCCTTGAACGACCGCGTTTTACTCGCTGCCATCATCTCGTAGCCACTGTCGTACGCGCGAAGAATGAGTCGCGTGCCATGGCCGGGATCAGTGCGGAATTCACGGCTTGCGATTGTGCCCCGGAAAACAATGTCACCGGCGAGGTCACCCAATCCGTAACCGAATACCGAGATGGTGCTGCCAATTCGGCTGCCGTAGCCGCCAAAGGAGCTCACGTCCTGGGGGCCACGCTTGATTTCGACTTCACACATTCGTGGCATGTTGAGCGCGGCATCGACACTAATGCGGGCAACTTGGGCTTGTTCTTCATCGGAGATGTGCTTGCGGTCCCACAGCATTCGAAGATTCGCACCGGGTTGGTCATAAGAGTTTCCAAATAGGCTCGCCATTAGTACTCCTCCTCCACTCCGAAGATTTCGTCATCGTCGCCTTCCATGATGACGGTCCCGCCTTCGCCACGCTTTGGCAGATCAATGGGTGAGGGGAGCAGAACCTTGCGGCCGGCGGGGATTCGCATCGGGTCATCGATTCGATTGTGTTGCGCGATGTCACGCCAGTGCCGAGGGTGTTGATATGTGCGATAGGAGACATGTGCCAATGTGTCGCTATCGAGCATGGTCTCGGTGAATTCTGGTGCAAGTCCACCGGAAGTTGGGTTAGTGGAGCCGGTGGAAGTCGGGTACTGCGTGAGTTCTACCGAGCCGATCGCTTTGGTTGGATCACCGTCAGAACCAAATCGTACGATCTGCGAACTGAACTCCGAAACAACGCTGAGCGGGGAGATAAATGACCCCCATAGCAACATCACTAGCGGGGGCGTAGTGGCCGTTGACCAGAAAGAACTGCTGTAGTTCTCAACCAGCATCAACATTTTTTTGAGTTCGGCCATGACGGTGCGTTGCTTGCCATAACCCAGAGCACCTGTTGGCCGGGTTGAAATCCCTTCCTTTTTCATCATGAATTCGAACTCAATTTTCATCGGCTGGGGGCCGTTCCATTCCAAAGGTCCCGACTGGGATGAAGATGTTGAGTCGGTTACTTCCCAACTCGCTGCTTTCTTGATCTTCATGCTGGCTGGTGGCAGGAAGAATTCAATTGAGTCGTATTCCGCAGCGAGCATGGCGGCCTGGCGAGACATAGCCGAACCCAAATTACCGAGCCCGAGCATTTGACCAAAGGCGGAAGAGCCGGTGGTCCAAGAACTCATCTTGGCCAGCATGGCCCGTGTTGCACTTCCCGTATTAGGAATAATTACAAGCTTGCACGGCTCTACCCGCTCTTCGGTTGCAATGGATTGATCAATCATTGGCCGACCGCCACCGAATGTTTCTACGTCATAGCCGGAGAAACTGAAGGTGAGGGTCTCGATCGTTGTTGGCGGCATAATCCCGGTGCCGATTTCGTTGACCAAACCGGCACTAAACGTCGGGGCATTCCATGTTTGTGGGAAACAGTTGCGAAAAACAATTGAGTACTTGTTATTTGATCCGCTCTCGGGAACTTCAACCGTAATTGACACAGTGGTTGGCCCGTGCTCGCGTGCCTTGCTGAACCACTCCGTGATCAGCACGCTGGTGCCGGGGATCCAGGGACGAGCAAGGTTCACCGTCCCGTAGGTCACCCGTTCGATTTCCCGGAAAGTGGTGCGCATGTAGCCGCCGGCCGGTAAATCGTTGGTGTTCATTTCCATCGAGCCCAATGACATTGACTGCCAACCACCACCGAGTGCTGGTTGGCTAACACCGTCTACCGCCAACGTGAATCCGCTGAAATAACCTCCGGGATTGTCGGGGTCATAGCGGGTCGGTCCAAAGCCACCCGGTGCCTTCGGTATCAAATTACTCAAACCTTGACTACCGAGAAGACCACCTAGGAAGTTCATCCCTTGTTCAATGCTCATCGGCTTCTACCTTCAACAACAATCGGCATCATCACAATCGACCCCGCCGCTCAAGATCGCGCACCAATTCAGCTCGCAGTCGTCTTTGCAAATATGGATACAACTCAGCCGCTTGCCGCTCCAGTCGCTTCGCGCGACTGTCAGCATCTTTCTTACTTTTCGGTGGCCCAGCGAAATCCTGCTCCAGTTGTCCCATCAGTGACTCGCGCGTCTTAGACCATGCTGATGTGGCGGCTGATGTGGTGGCGCTACCAATGCCGTCCAGAATTCCGCGGGATGGCTCACGTGCCGCGCGCTGCACGCCAGCATCAAACGCCGATGATTCCGAATAAGAAGGTGCGTGTTGTTGCATGCCTGGGCGAGTGGTTTGCGCGGGTAAGTTCATTGATGAAGTTCCGAATGCGGTCGCTGCACTTGGTGCAGAATCATTCTTTCCGGTAACACGGTGGTGCAGTGGTGTCGGGCGGATGGGCTCACTACGCCCAACTGCCATGTGCTCTTCAACCCGCCGAGCTGCGTGTTCTAACTGCTGACCTTCGTCCGTATGTTCACCGGGCATTGAACTACCACGACCTTGTTGTTGCATAACGTGCGTGAGTTCGTGGGCGAGTAATTGCTGTCCGCGATCACTCGCAACCGGAGCATCTGATGCGAAAAAGATCTGACCGTTCTTGGTGAACGCCTCCGCATTGACGGCATTGGCTTGCTGTGCTGCCGCCTCACCTTCGTGCACCGTTACATGTGACGGTGGTTCACCCACGGTCGAACGCAAACTCTGTCGAACGGGCTCCGGAACCACGATCTGCCTTGGCCCCTGAACCTTTGGTTGCGGGGCCGCACCCAAGTTCGCCAAACCTCCGGCAGATGGCCCGTTACCCTCACGCGCTCGACGCTGGATTCCCGTTGCTGCACCACTACCAAGGATCGGTCGTTCCGCCCGTGACACGTTCGTGTTCCCGGTAGCGGCTTCTCGGGCTGTTGGCCGGTGAACTTCACCTGGCCCCGAGAGCGTTGCAGCGGGAGCAACTGATGGCAAAGATGTTTGAGTCACGACCGGTGTAGGTGCAGGTTCTTGATCGCGAAGTGCACTGGGTTGCGTTGTTGCAATTGTCGTTGGCGCCGCAAGGTTAGTTTCGCCCGTATGTTCAGTTACCGGATGCACCAGCGAAACCGGTTCATTCGTTTCATTGGGTTTAGCGGTTTGCGCCGCGGGTGAGTCGGTGTCGCGGGCGCGGACTTGAATACCTGCAGGCGTAGTTTCGTTGATCGTTGGCCGCGAGGGTTGTGACGGCGTCGTCGAGGACGCAACGGCAGGAGATGTTATTGCAGAGCCAGTTGCGTTCGCAGGGCCGGCTGTTGGTTGTGGAGTTGCGGAAGTCGCACTGCTCGAAGGTGATTGCGAGTTCGCAGGTAAGTCGGTGTCGCGAGCGCGGCGTTGAATACCCGCAGGTGGAGTTTCGTTAATCGTTGGCCGAGAAGGTTGTGGTGGAACTGCGGAAGGTGCGCTGCTCGACGGCAGTTGCAAGTTCGCAGGTAAGTCGGTGTCGCGAGCGCGGCGTTGAATGCTCTGGATATCTGGCACCGGTTCCGGGTAAATCAGCTCGGCTGGGGGCATGGGTGCGTCAAGTTCTTGAAGCGGTTGATTCACGCGACCACGGGGTTGCCTGCGTCGAATCGCTTGGGAATCGTCCGACGGGAACTCCTTCAACGGGCGTGGGATCAGCGGCTCGGGTACATAAACTTCGGGCTCGGTAACAGGCTCCGTGACGGACTCCGCAGCAAACATGGCGGGAGAACCGCCACCACGACGACGGACAACCGGAGCGGACTGACCGATTGAAGGAAAAGTTGATGGGGGTAATTCGACCGAGGTGGGGTCCGCGTAAGTCGGCTCCACCGGCGAGGCTGCAGGTGTTGATCTTTTCGGAGTCGTGACAGCGCGGTGGACCGAGTCGCGCGATGGCAGTGCAGATTTAGATGCAGGAGAAGTTGTAGACGCGGGCGCAGAAGGGCGAGCTTTTGCTTGCAGGGGTCGCGGTGGCCGTGGCGCGGGTAGCGGCGCTTCTTCGAACTCTTCAATTTCGGGTAGTTCAGATTCAATCAGGTGATCAAGTTGTTGTGTTTGACTGCGCCGCTGCGCGCGCGAGCGCCGTGCCCTACCTGTGACTTGACCGATGAGTGAGTCGTCAATGGCGTGCGCAAGTTTCGTTGACGTGACGGCAGTTGGCCTGCGCGTGACGAGAAATGATGCAGGAGATTGTTGGATCGTCGCGAGTGGCCCGAACGTTGGTCGCAATGGAGGCAGAAGCATGAAGTCGCCGCGTTGCTCGGTGACCGCTCCTGGCGACGGTGTTTCACTCACCGCACACCCTCCGATCCAACTCGATTGAACTGCGAAACTAACTCGGTCATCCGCCTGCGAACATCATGGGTGAGATCCAAGATGTCATTGAGCGACCAGTGCAAGTAGTAGGCCAGAAATCCGATCTCTTCCCAAAGTCGATCGGTTCCGACCGTTGTTATTCCCCCGGCGCACCACCTCCGACATCGACCAGCACGGTCTCACTGCAATTCGGGCAGGTGACCTCGGCCAATGTGGAGCCTTCGGTGTTGATCCTTCGATACAGATCCTGCAGAAAAGATAGGTCGGTTGCCCAAAGGCCACCGATTACCTGATCGTCGATGTTCGGCAATGTGC
The DNA here is from genome assembly GCA_945861775.1 of Bifidobacterium breve. Lineage (GTDB taxonomy): Bacteria > Actinomycetota > Actinomycetes > S36-B12 > S36-B12 > UBA4592. The sequence goes on along the minus strand of CAMAVT010000011.1, from coordinate 15,925 downwards.
CGAGCCGGGTGACCACCCGGGCGAGGAGCACGAGGCTCAAGAAAGCTTCGTGCTCCTTCACCTTGGGGTCGAGAAGGGGCATGAGTTCATCCCGCGCGGTTGCCAAGCGCATGGTGCCCTCGCGGTGCACCTCACCATTCGCATCCACATAGCCACGCGGCAGAACGAAATTAAAGGTCGTTTGCAGTGGGCTGACTTCAGTGACTGACATACGCCCTCAATTCCCTCATAATCAGTTGCGGTTAGGCCGCGGTCATTTCAGTGAACGACATACTGATCGTCATGTTGATGCCAGTTGCTTCGCCGGCCTTGAGTGATCCGTACGAAACGCTGGTGACCATCAGGTTGGTGAACTCGATAGTGCGCACCGGGGTCCCGTAGGTGTCCTTGTAGACCAACTTGCCGGTCTTACGGGCACCCTTGAAATCACCCTGCAGGCCATCGAGGAACCACTTGGTGAGTCCTCCGTCGCCGGTGGCAAGCACCGTGACCTGCAGTGTTCCGGACTGACGTGGTCCAAGCATCTGTTGGATCACGTACTGGCCGGCCGGTGTCATCGACTTGAGTTCGATGGTTGCCGTTTCTTGCGCAATGTTGTTCACCTCGATGACGTTTGGAATTGCTTGACCGTCAATGGTGAATTCGAACGAATAAGCGGTTAGGGCTTCGCCCTCTACTAGGTTTGCCATCGTCGACCTCCTTTATTTGTTTGAGTGACTATTCGGCGATGGACGTGCCGCCGGAGAACTGAGACAAGCGGAAGATGACGAACTCGGCTGGCTTCACCGGAGCAACGCCTACTTCCACGATCACCATGCCGAGATCAACACTCTCGGCAGAGTTGTTCTCTCCGTCGCACTTGACGAAGAAAGCTTCGGACGGACTCGATCCAAAGAGTGCACCGGAGCGCCACTCGTTGACAAGGAATGCCGAGATGGTGCGTCGAATACGGCCCCACAGGTTTGCATCGTTTGGCTCGAAGACTGCCCACTGCGTACCTTGCAGGATCGACTCTTCCAAGTAATTGAAGTAACGACGCACGTTCACGTAACGCCACTCGGCATCACTCGACAGAGTGCGAGCACCCCACACCCGAATGCCGCGACCAGGGAAGGATTTGATCGAGTTGACACCCTGCGGGTTGAGCATGTCCATCTCACCGCGAGTTACTGGGTACTCAACGCCGACTGCACCGAGCAGGATCTCGTTCGCGGGTGCCTTGAAGACTCCGCGGGTGTCGTCGTTGCGGCTCCACAGACCAGCAATATGACCGCTGGGTGGGAACGTTGCATTTTTGCCGGTGGTGGGATCGAACATCTGGATCCATGGCCAGTAAAGAACTCCGAACTTCGAATCGAAGCCGGTGGTATTGACGCGCCAGTCACTTGCCTGCTGCGCATTCATTCCCGCTGGAGTGTCCAGGATCGCCATCCGGTTGCCCATAAGTTCGCAGTGCGCGAGCATTCCAGCTTGGACTGCTTTCATGGCATCAATATCAATCGAACCGTTGGCCTGTGCGACGGCGATATCCGGTGCCGCGATCATGGTGATTTGTTCGAGGGTCTCGAATGCCGTGAAGCCGGTGCGTTTGGCGGGATCACCAATGAGCTCACCGGTTTCGATTTTCGCTGGAGCTGAACCGTCGTCGCTGACGAGTGCAACGGTGCCTTCCTGCAACCCGGATGCAATCAGTGCTTCGTCGACCGCGTTCGGCTGAATCCGAACTATCTTGGATCGAGTGTTGACCTGGGTGGCCAAGTTGCTTGGTCCAGCGGCAAGGGTGCCGGAGAATGTTTCATCTTTGGCGCCATCGGCGGTGATCGTGATCGTGAATGTGGGTTGACCGTCGGTTTCACCCGCGGCTTTCACATCAACAGCGACCTTCTTGGCACTTGAACTGATTGCCATTACTTTCAGTGCAGCAACCGCTTTGTCAGCCTTCGCGGGCAGTTCACCCATTGGTGCTGATGACGGGCGGGCAGTAGTTGGGATGCGCACAATGTAAGCGCGGCCACCACCATTGTTGAAAAAGCCGTAGACAGCTTTTCCAAGTGCATAGTTTTCGACCATGTCGCCGAAAGTTTCGACGTACTGTGTCCAGTTGGTAACGAGTATCGGTTCATTGATGGGACCTTGGGCGGCGAAGCCGACGAAGCCTGCGATCGCTGTGCCGACACCCTCAATTGGGCGCGTACCAGCGGGCACTTCCTCGACGTAAACGCCCGGAGACAAATAGCTGGGCATGGTTTCCCTTTCTTGACGTGAGAGTCAGGACGGTACTAACGGAATCGACCACTGCCTACCCCCCCGTTCAGAGGGGTAGGAGATGACGAAGCTTCGCGTTACGTTCTTGGAGTGTCGAATCCGCTGGTTACCGGGAGCATGTTGCGCTGCACCATGGGGCTCACCCCGGCGCCCCTGAATGTTCTTCCCGTCAATCGGGTTCTTGGCCAAGGGCCACCCGTGGGGAACATCATGGATAACAAACCGCTGGTGAACATCTTGCCCTTTGGGATGTGCCGGTCGATTGCAAATCCGGTTGTGGCTTCCGCAACTGCGGCTGCACTCGGCGTTTTGGTCCCCATGCCGTGCGTTCCGGTCACACCAGCCCCATGGATCTCGAGCTCGCGGGTGCTGATCGGCGGTGCGCCAGTAATCACGAAGTCGTCCAAATGCATGTGTATCTGGGGCGGACAAATCTCCCCCCTCGCCACCCCTGCGGTCACGATTAAGGCGGGCTGATGCTCTCAGAGATTGATCGGGCGCTCGTCACGCTGCTCAGCACCCAGACTTACTTGGAGGAGCGGGTCAGGGTGGACCTCGACCCTCCCACAAAAGACTGGGCCGCGCGTCGCACCGGCCCGGTGTTGAACTTGTTCCTCAACGACATCCGGGAGAACACCGAAAGGCGAACCGCGGACATCGTTGAGGTCAAAGACGACAAGGGAATCATTGTTGCGCGGCGTCCAACGGAGCGAACATTCATGTTTTCCTACGCTGTCTCAGCCTGGACCTCACGCCCTGAAGACGATCACGCACTTCTGGGGGCGGCCCTGATGAATCTGCTTCAACGTGAATACCTCCCCGAAGATTTGTGCGACGGCACTCTGGCCGAACTCGCTCGAGTCGGACGCCCAGCCATGATCCGAGTAGGCGGTGTCTTGTACTCCGATCGACTGGTTACCGAACTGTGGTCTTCAATCGGCGGAGAGTTCCGCCCGATCATCGCGCTGACCGTCTCTACTTTGATCCCAGCAGGCCTGCCCACACCGGCTGGTCCGCCGCAGACCGCTCCGCCGAAATTCACTTTCCAAGACACCCGCGACGGTGGTACGAGCATGGTGCAAGCAGCAGCACCCGTTACACCAAACGAAGAAGAAGACAATGCTCCCCAGGCGCCTCAGCAGTCTCCGACGCGCACCCGCAATCGGGAGTCACTCGGCTCCTGACAATCATCGCCGCTTCCGTATGGCGAATATCAGCGCCAGTCGCCGAAGTCCTTAATAGGAAAGTTCAATCGGCCAGCCTTGCGCCACTCCTCTTGCAGACCTCGCAATAGATGTTCGCGGGCGATCGTTTGTGTCTTCGCCGCGGCATAGTAGGCAGCGGTTACAACTGCAGAGCGAATTGAACCGCCGGTGATGTCGACGGCAGCGAGCATTCGCAAGTCATTTTCGGCAACACTGCCTTCAAATGGTCCCAAGGCGCGGGCCCAGATAGTGAAGCGAGCATCGGCATCCGGTTCCTCAAAGTCAACGATTGCATCGAGTCGACGTTGAAACGCTTCGTCGAGGTTTGCCCGGAGGTTTGTTGTCAAGATGGCAAGTCCGTCGAATTGCTCAATGCGTTGCAACAGATAGGCGACCTCGATGTTGGCGTACCGATCGCGCGCATCGGATACATCAGATCGTTTGCCGAACAATGCATCGGCTTCATCGAAAAGGAGAACACCGTCATCGTTTTCCACCGAGCGAAACACTTCTTCCAAGTTTTTTTCCGTCTCGCCAATGTACTTATCAACCACGCTGGCAAGTTCCACTCGAAATAATGGAACACCGAGTTCACCGGCCAATGCTTCAGCGGACATCGACTTACCCGTGCCACTCACCCCGGCGAAGAGAGCCGTGACACCGCGACCACGTCCGCCACCGGGGCGCATCCGCCATTCGTCGAGAACCACCGAGCGATGACGCACGCGATCGGCGAGCGCTTCGAGTTGTTGGCGCACATGTGACTCCACGATTACATCGTCAAGCCGAACTTCCGGAGTGATCACTTGGACTCGGCTCGAAGACTTCTTCGCATTCATGCGCAAAGTTGGGGTGCCACCTGAACTCCATGACTGGATGTCGTCAGGTTCTAAGTGGGTGGCCGTCCGGGCCAGTGAAGTATCAGAGTCGGGGCTGAGAATGCGCCACCACTGTTCTCGCTGCGCGAGGGTGGGGATCGGCAGATCGATTGCGGTGCGCTCCCATGATCCCACCGGAAGTCGCCGATCAACGATAGCAACAAATGGTGCACCGATGAACTCGAAGAAGGACAGGGTGTCAATAACCGGCAGACTCGAGGGTGCGGACCGGTAGTCGATCACCAACACGGTTCCCAGCATTGCGGCGTCGCGCGCGCAGGCACGAAGTGCGATCTGGTGGGCATCGTGATCGCTGGGCAGCAGGGAAGCATCGAAAAGCATTGGCTCTTGACCGATAGTCGCTAGCGTCCAACTTCGCACGAAGTCATGAGCCGCAGTGCCGGCCCGAGCACGCAACACCAAGGGCAGAACTTCCGGGACGAACACCTGGGGCAGCAATTCCTGCGGAAGTGGCTCGCGTTCAGGGAAGAGAAGCGCCCGGCGTACACGTGGGTCGGGCTCCCAATTGCCCAAGAGGAATCGCACGACGGGCTCAGGCACTACCACCGTTCGCCGCAGCAACGCTCTATTCGGCGGACCAGTCTCGATCAAACCAAGAACGCAGAGGATGGATGCCTCGTCGAATCGCGCGCGGTCTTCACCGGTAAGCGGGTGCAAACCCACGAGCATCATGACGGTGTCGACGGTGGGTCCGTTCGAATCGTTTTCATCGCCGAGCTGTTTGAGTAACGCACCGATTTCTACATCCATTGCCGCGGCAGCCGAGACAATGAGAATCGACAAGTCCACTTCATCAAGAGGAAGGGCATTTTCGAGTTCGCGCAAAGTCGTGGGGATCGTCTTAGGTGAAAGAGCCGGAGCCCCTTTCGGGTCACCTTCGACGAATGCGCGAACCCGGGCCTGGAGGGTGTTGAGTACCGGCAGCCACGACGCGGGAATTTCTTGGCTATCACCGACCTCGGCCTTGGACTTTTTCGCCATGGCGCGAAGTATAGGTGTCATCAACTAACCGGTGCGAAAGCTCGAATTGGGCGCACATACTCGGAGCGGCCCTTGGGTCGATCGATCTGCCCTTCGTTGCTCATGGCGGTGATCCAAGACCGGCTACTCGTGGATTGCGACGATGTCCAGTACACGCCTGCCGAGAAGGAGAAACGGCCTCGTTCCACCGACAGTTGCTTAAGTTCGGCCTTGGACGGGAGGTACCAATCCGAGAGAGTTCCACCCCGGTAATCCGTCGCCAACTGAGCCGCCCCGGTCCCGCTCACCGCGAGCATGTTCGTGGAGTTCTTTGCACCGGTGCCAATGGCATCGGCTGTGGTCACACTTGACGAGGTGTTCCCCGACCACGCACTCGCCGGATCACTTCCTGCGCCGCTCCAGGTAGACGGAGCCGCTTCCAAGTACTTCATTTGTGCACCGGTGCTGGTGAGGGTGAAGTTCCCAACGTAGAACACGATCCCACCTCCCGGGCCGGTATCACCGACCACGCAGATGCCTCCGCTCGCGCATGTCGCCGCGACCGGCGTGATGGATGAAGATGCCGCCGAGTACGTCCCTGTCCCGGCAGAGTTAATGGCTGCGACCTTGAATGTGTAAGCGGTACCTGAGGTGAGGCCGGTTGCGGTGCAACTGAAGTCAACGCCAAGATTCGTGCACCCCGCCTGATCGGTGTACGTCGTACCGTTCGTGGACTTTTGCACTGTATATCCCGAGATAGGTGCACCACCGTCGTCAACCGGTGCAGACCAACTCAGGGACACCGTCGAACTCCCAGCCGTCCCGGTAGGTGCCGCGGGTGCCGCCGGAGTTGTGCGCGGTGTTGCGGGAACTACATCCGATGAATCACTGAATCCGCCGGTCGTCACCATGCGGATCCGCACCCGGTAGGTGGTGCCGTTGGCTAGACCGGTCACAACCAATGGACTTACAGATGATGCGGGTGAACGAGTCGCCCATGTTGATCCACCGTCAAGTGAGTAAGAAACATTCGATGCCGCGGCACCGTAGGTAAACGCCACACTCAGTTGTCGGTCACCGGGCGTGATGCCAGTGATGTCGGGGACAACTCCTGCCGGCACCAGGGTGGTTCCGTCGGATGCATCGGAATAAAGGCTGTCACCGGCGGCCGAGATTGCTGCGACCTGGTAGTAGTAGGTGGAACTGTCGTTCAGGGAATCATTGTCCACACATGAAACAGCAGTGCTGACATTCACTACAGCGGCAGCACAAGTCCCAGTTGCCGGGGCAGCAAAGGGGCCAAGTTCATTGGTCGCACGCAACACTCGATACCCGGTGATCGCCGAACCGTTTATAGCCGGTGCAACCCACGTAACCGTGATGGTGGTTGTGCCGCCATTCGCAGATGGAGGGGCCGGGGTATCGGGTGGCCCGATCGGGGTCACACCCGCAGACGTAACGAAACTGCTCCTGCCGGCGTCATTGAGAGCGGCCACTTGGAAAAAGTATTGCGTCCCGTTGTCCAGACCTGTTGCATTGCAGGTGGTACTCGTTGACGTAGACATCCGGCTTGATGCACACGTGCCATTCGGTGCTGTCCACGGTCCGGTGGCGCTGGTGCCCACATTGATCACGTACCCGAGTAATGGTGCGCCACCGGTGTCGGCCGGCGCCGTCCAGTTCAACGACACGTAACCATCATTCGCTGTTCCGGTGAAGCTAGTGGGATCCCCCGGAACTGTATGCGGCCTTCCCGTCGCAGTACCGCTTTCAAGAAGTGAGGTGTCGACCGTTCCAAGCCCAAGTTGTACCTCGTACATGGTGCCATTAACTAGGCCGGTGATTGTGATGCTGCCTGAGGTGCTTGATGAGTTCAACCACGCGGACCACGTCGCACCGTCGTCACTGGAGTAACGAGACCACACCGTTTCGCCGCCCGAGGCGGTCACCGTGTAGCTCGTGGTAAGTGTGGTGTTTCCTTCCACCACACTGGTAATCACCGGTGCTGAACTTGGTGCAATTGGCTTTACGCCAACCGACGCGGCGGAATCACTTCCCGATCCGCGCGCATTCGTCGCGGCCACCGTGTAGAAGTACTCGGTCCCCGCGGTCAAACCGCTGAGGGTGCACTGGGTGGTACTGGGAAACAAGACGTACTCGTCACACGAAGAACTGACATCGACATAGGCGCCCGCCCCCGCCTTCTGCCGCACGATGTACCCGGTGAGTTCAGATCCATTGCTTGACGGAGGATTCCAGTCGACGGTCACGCTCGTTACTCCGGCGATTGCCATTGGTCGATCAGGAGTTCCCGGTACGCCGAAAGGTGTGATGGCCGAACTCACGGCCGACCACGGCCCTTGCCCTGCAGCGCTAATCGCTGCTACCCGAAAGCGCACCGACGTTCCGTTGTTGAGACCGGTTGCCGTGCAGGTGAGCACAGCACCAAGGCCCGTGCACCCCGGCTGCGAGGTGAAGGCGCCGCCGAACAGAGATCGCTGTACCACGTATCCGGTGATAGCCGACCCACCATTAGATGGAGCCGTCCAGGTCAGTATCGAATTCGTATCACCGGCGGTAGCACTCGGGGCATTCGGTGCACCGGGCACACCGGAAGGTGTGGCGGCAGCCGACGATGCAGATGCGGCACCGGTCCCAGCAGCGTTCACCGCGGCCACCCGAAAGTAGTACGCGACACCATTAGTAAGTCCGCCAGCGGTGCAGTTCAACGCGGTGCTTGCCGCAGTGGTCACCGGTGCGCAGGTACCGCTTGCATCGATGAAGGTGCCGGTGGCACTTGTTGAAAAGGTGACGCGGTAGCCGGTGAGTGAACCGCCACCTGTTGTGGGTGCAGACCACGAGACGCTCGCCTCTTGATCGGCGGCCACTACCGTAGGAGTTCCTGGCGGCCCGGGAAGTTCAAGTGTGTCAACACTCGTGCCCGCTTCCGGTGGCGAAGCGGTCAGTGGTGCAACCGATCCGCTGGCGAATGTCGGCACCGAAACACCCTTGTTGTAAATCGCTACCGCCGCGACCATATATACGCGACCGGAATCAAGACCGGTGATTGTGCATGAATTCTGGGAATTAGCAGAGCACGTAGGAGTCGACGGCGTAGGGATGAAGTTCACTGGTGTAGATGTGCCCTGAACGGCGTATGCCTGATAAGACGAAGGTGCCTTGTCGGTTACCGGTTTAGGAGGCTGCCACCGCACGGTGATTGCACCCAACTCGGGGTTGCCCGTGACGTTGGTCGGTGGTGCGAGGTCCTCAATCGATGATCCCCACACCACCGAGATCCGCACTCGCCCGCTGATGAAATTGGGCACGCGGCTCGGCCGAAGGACCTGGACTGTTGTTCGTTTGTCAAACGCCGGAGAATTGCGAACAGCTCGTGCAGTAGAAATGCCACGGGCTTTGGCGAGCCTCACCTCAGATTTCAAGGCCCTTATTCGGACAAAAGGGGTGATTGTGATTCGTGAGTCGACCGATTCCGGCGGCACGGCAACCAGGCGTGCAATTACTAGCCTTTGTGCGGGTGTCGTCTTGATGCGCTTGCCAGGGAACCGAATAGCCGTGGCTTGAGATCCGGACTGAGATTTCATCACGACCGTGTTGACAGCTGTGGTTGGTATCACGGTGGCTGGTGCAGCGGAAGTTGGTGCCGCGGTGGTTGGAATCGCCAAACTTATTGAGGTGATCAAGGCCAGGCTGAGCGCACACATTCGTTTCGATGACACCACACCCAACACAGTAATAACTCTTTGACGCGCAGGGAAGTGGGGCAGGCACCCCCTGAACTGAGGGGTCACCTATTTATTCGAGGCTATTCGGGCTACACATCCCACACTTATAATGACGACATCTTTCTAGCAGAGGGGGTGGGTTATGGGTAACGAGCGTGCCACTATCGAGGATGAGGAAAAGTTTTTCTCCCCTATGCAACTCAACAGCCCCGCACAAGTTGCTATGGATGCCGGTGGTGGCCAGGGCGAACCAATGTCCCAGGACCAACGTCAACAGTTTCAACAGGCGATCCGAGGTCGCGGTCCGAGTTTGTTTGGTGATCTCGAACAGATCGTCGATCAAGTTGGGGCAGACCAGGAAAACAATTCGGATGACGATTCAGATGACAACGGAGGTAGGCAGAGTTCTGCTCCTTTGATTCAAGAAGAAGAGGTCGGTGATGAAGAGGCTGGGCTGCCGCAACGCGCCCTGGACAAGTCCGGACTCATGCAGGACATCTGGGGGGCGCGTGACCTGAAAGAAGAAGTGGGTGCCAATCCTTATCGCGGAGTAATTGAGGCTGGCGAAATCCTGCAGGGCGGAGCTAACGCGGCGCGCAGGCGCGGCGAGGGACGCTACGGCGCTGCAGCGCTGCATTCTTTGGGCGGACTGGCCGTCGGCGCGGCTAACGCCGAAGGTGGTGTCGCCGCGGGAGGTGCAGCCAAGACGGCTTTGAAACCGTTTACCGCAGCAGCTTTGCCGTTGACTTTGGCTAAAGACGCCGCCAAGTACACGGTCGGCAATTTGATCAGTACTGCCGGGCAGGCTGTGCAAAAAGTCGGCGACAGTAAACGAGACGCTGCTGACCCGGAAGGAATTTTGGAAAACCAGCGGCTCATCGATCTGAAGAATCAACATGAGTTCGGTTACGACACCACCAGCACGGAAAAGGGTCGCACGCGAGAACAGGATGTTGCTGAACGCGGGGTGCGCTTCGAGGATGGTGACAACGCTAAGCGGATCTGGGAAGGTCCGAAGAAACGAACCTGGGGTCGGATCGCGCAGAACGCGGTAGCGGCGCCATTCCGTGGAATAGGAAAAGCATTCAAAGGACTCGTCACATCACCCGCTGCAGCATTTAAGTCCATGGTCAACCCGATTGCAAAATACGGCCGGAAGTTCGGCAACTGGGTGAGCAACAATAGTTGGAACCGTAAGCGGCGCGCGAATAATGCGCTCGAGAGGTTGCGCGCGCGAACAGATCCGAATAACGCAAATCCCCACCCCGCTGAAGCCGAGGGCGCATTGAAGGCCGATAGCCCACTGGGAAAGAACCGAATGCTGAACTTTCGGGGTGCAGATGCAGCTATTCGCAGTCATACGCGCGATGTGCGACAAGCCCAAGGCTTTGACAACATCCTCGGCCAGAAAGATTACGAAAAACTTAATCAGGCCGATCGCGTGGACTACCGGGAGCGGGAGCGCGCACTGCTCACCACATCACCCAAATACGCGAACATGGCTGATTCATTTACCCAGGACAGTGACCAGATTCGCAGCATTGCACAACAATTTGATGTAGAACCTGCCGCGGCCCAAGGCCCCGATGCCGAACAGAATCTGCCCCCACTCATTGGCGAAGGTGACGGGGAATTCGAAAATCTCGAGGAAAAGGATGCACCTCGCCTCGGGGAGCCGAAACTCGCCAAGGACTCGCATGCAGGGGCGTCGGCCATGGAAGGCGTAGATAAGGCAGTCAAATACGGAGCAAAGATCGCTCTTGAGCTCCCGCAGAAGGCAGCCCCGGCGGTTGATGCGATCACGCATGTTCTTGGCAAAACCGTGCCGGACATGTTGGAAGGTCAGGCACTTGAGGACTACGCGCCGACCGCAGAGGCAGTGACAGATATCGGAGAGGGTTACAACAAGTACACCGCCGGTGCCGGTCTCTATCGCGCGCCACTAATAGCCAAGGGGGTTGGCACCGCTGTTGACCTGTTTAGGACAGCTAACCAGTACCGGAACCGAGACAAGGACCCAAATGAAACGGCATTGAATGAGCGTCGGACCCTTGAGGACACTCGTGAAATGTCAAACAGGGTTCGTGCCCTTCTCCAGGCCAAGAAAGATTCCGGTGCCTCTGAAGAGTCCATCGCTCGGACTAAGCGCCTGCGAAACAAAATGTTGATGCACCGTCTCGTTACGGCTAATCGCAAGTTGGCCAAGGCGCAGGAGATGAATGGAATCACGCCGCTCAATGAGTACTCCAAGAAGGAATCTGACTTTGTTCGCTCGGATGTTGGCGAGTACAGCAAAGACGAGGAAGTCGGAGCGAAAGGTCCGGGAGAACTTGCTAAGGAATTTGGTAAGAACACCAAGAAGATATTCGGCGCCTTCGTTGGCGACACCAATACCGCCGACAGCACAAGTGAAGCCGAGCGCCTCTACCCACCCAACCTTGACGCAAATGACGTAGATGACGTAGATGACGTAGATGACGCAGAGGCGGATCCCCAACTCAGAGACGCCGGCGCGCATCAGAGTGTCATCGAAGATGAGGAAAAGCGAGCGTCCGGAGAATTAAGTGCGGGGGGCAATTCCCAACTCGGTGCCATCGGCGTAAACCAGAATGTGATTAAAGAGGAAGTGAACCTAGCGCCCGGAGAATTGGACCCGGCGAATCGAGTTCCCTTAGATCTTTCTTCCTTGGGCCACGCATCCGGAGAATTAAACGTGGTACAACACCCGGACACTAATTTGAATTCCCAACGGCAGCGACCCAGTCAAGTGGATTTCGACGTCTCAGATAACGATGACGATAACGACAACGCGGTTGCAGCGGGCGGAGGCGGAGTCAGGGTCGACCAGCCGAGTGATGCAGGACTGGATCCAGACTTGTTGGCGCAAATGAATCAGTTTGAAGGCGCGGAAAATAGCATGGACGGTAACCCGCTTGGAAATTCAATCCGAAGGGTAAGCGATTTTCACGACAGCGTCCGTAGCGACGGAACCGCGCTTGAACGCATGGGTAGCGTCGTCGACGACTTCCAGGAACAGCCCATGGGTGGGCAGGGTCCTCAGGGGCCCGCGCTCGGCAACGGACCGATGCTCAACCATTTAGTCGACGGCCAATGGCAGATGATGCAGGAAGAGGAAAAGGGCGTCCCGGTTGAGGAGGAGAAGGGTGCTCCGGCTCATGGTGCGTTGCCGAACGTAAATACGGGCAGCGGTGCGGTCAATGTGGCAAGTGAGGCACTCCTTAACCGGATGCATGCGACGAAGCCCGCAGTTTGGCCGAACATCAAGCCGTGGCGCCATGACGATTTGAATCGTGAGTCACCCGCATATAACGTGTCGGAGTCGGAAGCAGCCGAGTACCAGGGACTGATGGCTGGTGAAGGAATGAAGGACGTCTCGACGCGACATGAAGGTCTGGATCTGCCGTCTGCGCGGGTGCATGTGCCCTCGGATACCTCGGATCTGCCCGAGTGGGTTTCGGAATTCTCGGGGCCTGGCGGTGAACTCGACTTCTTCGATAATGAGGACGAGAAGTTCGAACTCGGTAAAGATGTCATTCAAAACGTGGACAAGTACGCGCCCATCATGGCGAAGAAGTCGGGTCCCGAGGAGACAATCAAGAGGGTGTTTGACGGGTACAAGTCAAATGATCAGGAGCGAATTGACGTTCGAAAAAAGTTCATGAAGCGTGAGAGGGACCGTGAAGAGGGCATCGACATCGCGTCGAAGAAGATGCTCGAAGGTGACCCCGCCGATCGCGTGCAGAACAGGCAGAAACTTCAAATCCCCACTGAGGACGCGATGACGAATAGTGGACCGATGACCATCGGTGGTCACGAGGTGGTGCCCGAGATGAAGAACAAGTACCACGACCCCCGCAAGCCGCAGGGTGGCTGGTGGAGCAGCGCCGCCACGGGTCAAAAGCTGGGTTGGGCAGGGCTGGCAGGTTCGAAACCACTCGCGAGCCCCTTCGGGATCGATGTGGCGCCGTTCGGGGAGCTCTGGCAAGGCCATGTAGTGGCCGGAGAGAAGAAGCGCGAAGTAAGGGCAAAGGCGAAATTAGACGGCATCGGCTCGGACGCCCTCGGTGAACAGCTTGCAGAGGTGAGCGAGCAGGGCCGTCGCCAAGGCTTCGGGGGTGTAGCAGATCAGGGCATCGTTCAAACGCCGGCAGCCGGCTGGGGCAACATCGGCAAGAAGCCAGGGATGTTCGCCGGAAAGAAGGCCAAGGAGGATTACAAGCAGAAGACCAAAGCTATCGACCCTGTCATCGACGATGCTTGGGGAAAGATGAAAGGCGAGGAGATGCCGTCCTTCATGAAGGGTGTGCCGTACGCCGAGAAGAAGTGGCGGGAGAAGGAAAGGGATCAGCGCGCGTTGGAGGAACAAGAGGCGCTGCGAAAGAAATGGGGCATGGGTGCCGAGAAGCTTCGCGGGCTTTGAGTGGGGTTAGTCAACCCAGGTGTTGAAGCTGGAGTTGGATGGCGCGGCTCACAAGGTCGCAACCGGACAAGTCCTCCAATGCTGCGAAGGCATGACGCAGGCGTAGGTCATCCGATGCCCAGATGCGACGGGCCAAAACCCTTGCTTGATGCCGGGCCTGCATGGCTGCCACGCCCCTATCTCGAAGGTGCCGCTCGATCGGCTCGAGCAGTGTCTGCCGCTGCACGGCCGGATCGGATTCATCCCAGGCTGCACCAATGATCGTCAAGGAATCTTGATCGTGCGCGTGCCCGTTCGTCGAGGTTGGGCGGGAAGCACGCATTAGTCTCAAGGTTCCCCCGCCGGGAATTGAGTATTCGCGGGAAAGTGCATTGGCCCGCGTGATGTTCTCATCGACGTAGCCATATGCGAGTGCCATGCCAAGTACATCGCGAATAGATCCGTACGAGACGAAACACTCCCCACCAGGAACAGCGCGCCAGGTCGGGATGCACAGAAAGCCGTCATCCCACGTGTATGCAGGTGCCGCAGGGTGATGATTGACGAGGTCGAGCAGGGGCATCAGGTAAGACTGCGGTTCTGCATCGTCCATGGACATTTTGATTGTGCGAGTCTTGATCACTGCAGCTGCATCTGTCGCGGGTGAGAACGCCGGGTGCAGGGATTGAATCATGGCGATCGCTTCCGGATCAGTGATCGTGGCGCGTGGATGGGTTGCACGGAAGTGCTCCCAGGTGTGATTTGCAGCCATCACATCAACGCAGGCATCAAGAACATCGCGTTGCTGCGCGGTAAGTGATGAAGGCGCACCATCGACACGCAACGGAGGTTCGTCTGGCCAATCAATGTCGGTAACCGGAACGAGGGTGTGCTTCGGGATCCGCATTAACCAAGGGTCGTCGGCTTCTGACCACACGCTGATCTGACCGGCTCTCTCGACAATCCGCAGGTGCGGGTTAACCCAGGCCCCCAAGTCCAACAGAAGAGCGAACAACGCTTGAACAGCCTCGCGCACCTCGGTGCTCTCGGTATCGACCATCACTGTCACAGTGCCAATTATGCGCAACGAGTGAACTCATAATCGCGAATCGGGGGTGATTTGGAAAACCAATTGTGTAAGGCCAGTGGGAACATCACCGAAAGTGTTTCGGGTAGCCGTCACCCTGATGGCAGGAGATTATTGCGGCAGAAACTGTGGCAGCGCGAATGCTCCGCCGGCTGCGAAACCACAAGGTCGCCTTCGCACAGATGGAACCGGCTCGGTTTACATCCCACCGGGCATGCTGCCCGACAACGTGGTGCTCAAGGTTTTTCCCACCGTGCACTCGACCTTCGATACCGTACGGCTGAAACTTCCCGCTTCACTGTCGTTGTCTAAAAACCCGGATGCGATTTCGTACCTGAAATCAACCGTCGTCAGTGCATGGCAGTCCGCAAGCGTGCCAATACCGTAGTCCTTCCAGAACCACATCGCGCTTACACGCTAATCCAGGAACGACACCTTTAATCAGTTGGTGTAGCTCACGCTGACGGTGGCGGTGCGTCCGGTTTTATTCTTGGAAAGAGCTCCGTTGCCTCGTGTGGTCAAAGGTGCCGTGACGCCGTTAGCCTTGAGAAAGACAGCGATCACGCGGGCTCGTTGCTTCGACAAGGATGCGTTGTTCGAG
The DNA here is from genome assembly GCA_945861775.1 of Bifidobacterium breve. GTDB lineage: Bacteria > Actinomycetota > Actinomycetes > S36-B12 > S36-B12 > UBA4592. Next base: position 742 of record CAMAVT010000011.1, on the reverse strand, counting down.
GGGTTGCCGTCTTTCTGGACAAAACCGATGGCGAATCCGCCGGTAGCGGTCCGCTTGGTCTTCTTCGCCAATGAGCGCAGTGCTTTCTTTGCCTTCGGAGTCAGTGTTGTTGACAACGGATCAAAACTCACGGTCGCCTTCGCGGTGCGAACTGGCTTAGTCGGAGCCTCAAAAACAACGCCAATGGAAAGCGAGCGCACGTTGTTGTCGGAACCAAGGGCATTGGCCTGCAAGGTGTGGCGCCCGAGCTCAATATCCGCTGGTACGGGAACGCTGCCGTCGAATGCACCCAATGCGTTCGTGCGAATCGTGCCCAGGAATCGTGTCGTGGAGTACAGGTACACCTGAACGTCGGAGTTCGGCGCGAATCCGGTGCCCTTGACCTCTGCGAAACTGCCGCGCTCCAAGCGCAGCGCAGCGTCGCTGGTCAAACCAAGTGGCTGGCCGTTGGATCCTCGCCCCTCGAGTTCCATGGTGAACCCATCCCCTGTTGCAACAAGCGACTTGGGCTCGACGGGCTGATTCGGCTTGATCGTCAGGGTCGAGGGCGCGCCGTTCACTAAGAACACGGAGCTGCCCGGGGTCAAGCCTGATGCCGGGATGTTCGGATTAGTGCCGGGCGGGATCGCCGCGACTACAGGAATAGCGACCACAGGAGTTGGAGTCGGGGTTGGCGTGGGCTCTGATGTTTCAGACGACGTACTGCCACCACCGCCACTGCCAGATGTGCGGCAACCCGCAC
>CAMAVT010000010.1 GCA_945861775.1 Bifidobacterium breve | reverse complement strand
GCTCCGCATTGGCCGACTCAGGTCAAGGAGTCGAAGTTCGCACACACCTGGCAGCGGAAGTTTTTACTTCACGGGTTGGTTCTTCAAGTGCTGACCTCCTACTTATCGCGGTTGCCCAACGCTGGTCAGATGACATGGATCTGGTCTTAGCGTTAGAAGAACTTGCCGCGCAGGCAGTCTTGTCTGTCGCACAGAACGACAACACACTCGATGCAACCGAGGAAGAGATTTTTCTCTTCGGTCGGGCAGTGGATGAATCAGCTGATCTCCAAATGGCGCTCACAAACCCAGCGACGGCCGGAAGTGTTAAGTCAGCAATCGTCGCTGACTTACTCAAATCAAATTCGACTTCAGCGACAAAGGAATTACTCGGATACGCCGTCTCTCACCTACACGGTCGTCGTTTGGATTCGGTTATCGCCCGATTGGGGGATTTGGCCGCGGCGCAGCGCCAACGTATGGTAGCGCAGGTCCGAGCAGCCCAGCCTCTCAGTGAAAACCAGACGCAGCGACTCATTGCTGCCCTGTCAAAACTGAAGGGCAGAGACGTTCGTCTCAATGTGGCATTGGACCCGGCAGTTTTGGGTGGAATACACGTTGTCATTGGAGACGAAGTTATTGACGGCACCATCGCTTCCCGACTTGAGGCGGCTCACAGAGCAGTCCTCGGCTAAAACTTAAACTTGATCGACCTGAACACCACAATTTAAAACATCCAGTACGAAAAGATCCACAACTAAACCGCCGCACCGCGGCCCGATACAGAGAGCAGGACCCCATGACGGAGCTGACGATCCGACCGGAAGAAATCCGGGAAGCGATCGAGCGGAACGTCGCGGCGTACTCGCCGGCAACCGCCCGAGAAGAAGTTGGCCGTGTCCTTGAGACCGGTGACGGAATTGCCCGAGTCGAAGGACTTCACTCGGCAATGACGAACGAACTACTTGAATTCGAAGGGGGTCTGTTAGGAATCGCACTGAACCTCGATATTCGTGAAATAGGTTGTGTTCTCCTAGGAGATTCATCCAAGATCGAAGAAGGACAAGCCGTCCGCCGAACGGGAGAAGTCCTCTCGGTTCCAGTTGGAGACGCATTCCTGGGACGCGTTGTGGACCCACTCGGCAATCCAATCGATGGACTTGGTGCGATCCAAGCCGATGCACGTCGTGCCCTTGAGGTGCAGGCTCCATCCGTTGTTGAGCGCCAGCCGGTCACCGAGCCGATGCTCACAGGCATCAAGGCAATTGACGCAATGACGGCGATAGGTCGAGGTCAGCGCCAGCTCATCATTGGTGACCGTCAAACAGGCAAGACCGCCGTGTGCATCGACACAATCATTAACCAAAAGGAAAACTGGGCCTCGGGAGATCCTGACAAGCAGGTCCGTTGCATCTATGTCGCAATCGGACAAAAGGGCTCAACAATTGCTTCGGTTAAAGGTGCGTTAGAAGAGTATGGCGCGATGGAATACACCACGATTGTGGCTGCACCCGCCTCTGATCCAGCCGGTTTCAAATACCTCGCTCCTTACACTGGATCAGCAATTGGACAGCACTGGATGTATCAGGGTAAGCATGTTCTGATTGTCTTTGATGACCTGTCAAAGCAAGCCGACGCTTACCGCGCCGTTTCACTTTTGCTTCGTCGCCCACCAGGCCGCGAGGCTTATCCCGGTGACGTTTTCTACTTGCACTCCCGTCTGCTGGAGCGCTGCGCAAAACTCTCAGCTGAAATGGGTGGTGGCTCAATGACCGGCCTGCCCATTATCGAGACCAAGGCAAATGACGTCTCGGCCTTCATTCCCACCAACGTCATTTCAATCACCGATGGCCAGTGCTTCCTCGAGTCAGATCTTTTCAACTCCGGTGTTCGCCCTGCTATCAACGTGGGTATTTCAGTCTCACGAGTCGGTGGAGCAGCACAGCCGAAGGCGATGAAAAAGGTCGCTGGTCGCCTGCGACTTTCCCTAGCCCAGTTCCGTGAGTTGGAGGCCTTCTCGGCTTTCGGTTCGGATCTTGATGCTGCTTCCAAAGCCCAGCTTGCGCGTGGTTCACGCCTGGTTGAGTTGCTGAAGCAGCCTCAGTATCAGCCACAGGCAATGGAACGCGAAGTGGTTTCCGTGTGGACGGGTACCACCGGTCAACTCGACGAAGTTCCCCTCGAAGATATTCGTCGCTTTGATTCTGAGTTCCTAGCGTTCATGGATCGTTCGGCACCAGAGGTCTTTGCTGCAATCCGGACAACCACGGATCTCTCCGATGACACAGTGAGTGTCCTCGAGAAGTCAATCGGTGAGTTCAAAAAGCAGTTCACCATACGTAGTGGAGAGTTGTTAATCAAGGACGAGCCGGTTGCCGCTCTAAGCGACGATGAGATTGACCCAACTCAAATCAAGCGAGCTGTTCGAGGCTGATATGGGAGCACAACTGCGGGTCTACCGGCGTCGAATTAAATCGGTGCAGGCGACCAAGAAAATTACGAAGGCGATGGAACTCATCGCGTCGGCGCGAATTGTACGTGCTCAAAATCACCTGAATGCGTCCTTGCCCTATTTGACCCAATTGGTTGAGGCAGTCTCCGCTGCAGCCAGTCACGCATCCGATGTTTCCAAGCATCCCTTGACGGCAAAGTCGGACAACCCTGTTCGCGCGGCGATATTGATCATTACTGCCGACCGTGGGCTTGCTGGCGCGTATTCATCCAACTCCATAAAGGAAGCGGAAGCACTCACCCGAAATCTGACCGAAAAGGGAATGAAGGTAGTTCCCTACGTTGTCGGAAGAAAAGGCGTGGCATTTCATCGATTCCGCAATCGCCCGATGGGTGGGACATATATAGGGTTTAGCGACCAGCCCACCTACGCCCATGCAAAGGAAATTGGCCAGGAATTGCTCACGGCCTTCATGACACCTTCAGAAGAGGGTGGTGTGGACGAAATTCATGTCGTATACACAAACTTCACCAACATGGCTGTGCAACAAACTAGGGTTCGCAGGATTCTGCCCCTCGAAGTTGTGGACGAAGTAGTCGAGAACATTGGCGAGAGTGGAAACGCTCAGCCTTTCCCACTCTATGAATTTGAGCCGAGCGCCGAGGAAGTACTCGATGCTCTTCTTCCGCGTTACATCGATCAAATGGTGTATTTGTCGCTGCTCAATTCAGCTGCATCCGAGCACGCTGCGCGTCGGCGGGCCATGAAGTCCGCAACAGATAATGCGGAAGATTTAGTACTCGCACTGACACGAGCCGCGAATGCTGCTCGTCAAGCTGAAATTACCCAAGAAATTAGTGAAATTGTCGGTGGAGCCGACGCTTTGACCGCCTAGTCCACAAAAAGTCCCAGAACACAAGAAGAGGAATCGACATGACCGCAGCAGTAGAAATCGCCACAGGTGTAGGCCGTGTAGCACGTGTAACCGGCCCGGTTGTGGACGTTGAGTTTCCCGTAGAGGCCATGCCGGCTCTTTTCAACGCGCTCAATGTGGACATCACACTTGAGCAAGGTGATGCAGGTGCTAAGACACATACCCTCACCCTCGAAGTGGCCCAGCACATCGGCGACAACATGGTGCGCACGATCTCCATGCAGCCAACCGACGGTCTCGTACGCGGCGCTCCTGTGCGCGACACGGGCGACGCAATTTTGGTCCCGGTAGGCGATGTCACCAAGGGCCATGTGTGGAACACCCTCGGCGTTCCCCTGGATGTCAAGGCCTCAGATCTGGATATCAAAGAGCGTTGGAGTATCCACCGCCAGCCGCCAGCATTTGATCAGCTCGAATCAAAGACTGAAGTCTTCAACACTGGTATCAAGGTCATTGACCTACTCACCCCGTACGTCAAGGGTGGAAAGATCGGACTCTTCGGTGGCGCCGGTGTGGGAAAGACGGTACTGATCCAGGAGATGATTTATCGCGTTGCCGAGAACTTCGGTGGTGTCTCGGTGTTCGCTGGTGTTGGGGAGCGCACCCGTGAAGGTAATGACCTATTCCTTGAAATGACCGAGTCGGGTGTTATCTCCAAGACGGCCCTTGTCTTTGGTCAGATGGATGAGCCACCCGGCACCCGGTTGCGAGTCGCGTTGACCGCACTCACCATGGCGGAGTACTTCCGCGACGTTCAAAAGCAGGACGTGCTGCTCTTTATTGACAATATTTTCCGTTTCACCCAGGCCGGATCAGAAGTTTCGACCCTGTTGGGCCGTATGCCATCAGCCGTGGGTTACCAGCCAACACTCGCTGACGAAATGGGTGTCTTGCAGGAGCGCATCACGTCAACACGTGGTCACTCGATCACGTCACTGCAGGCCATCTACGTTCCCGCAGACGACCTGACCGACCCGGCCCCAGCAACGACCTTCGCCCACTTGGACGCAACTACCGTTTTGAGCCGCCCAATTTCGGAAAAGGGTATCTATCCCGCAGTGGATCCGCTCGACTCGAACTCTCGAATCCTGGATCCACGTTATGTAGGTGAAGAGCACTACGCCGTTGCTGCTCGTGTCAAGGAAATCTTGCAGCGATACAAGGATCTCCAAGACATCATCGCTATTCTGGGTATCGACGAACTCTCAGAGGAAGACCGCGTGCTCGTTGGTCGTGCCCGCCGTATCGAACGTTTTCTCTCACAGAACATGTTCGTGGCTGAAGCCTTCACCGGTCAGCCTGGGTCATTTGTTCCTGTTGAAGAAACAATTACTTCCTTCCGAGCACTCGCCGATGGCGAATTTGACCACGTTCCCGAGCAGGCTTTCTTCATGTGCGGTGGCATCGAAGACGTTGAAAAGAATGCGGCTGCACTAGCCAAGGAGAGCTAAAATGTCAGGTCCACTTGAAGTGGCTGTGGTGTCGGCTGAGCGCTCAATTTGGAGCGGCTCAGCAAAGAGCATCGTGGCAAAAACGCCGGAAGGTGATGTTGGGATCATGCGCGGCCACGAGCCGATGCTGGCGCTTTTGGTTGAGGCTCCCTTGCGAATTGAACTAGATGACGGAAGCAAAATATTGGTCGCCGTTCACGGGGGATTTTTCTCCGTCGACAGTAACAAGGTCAATGTGATTGCAGAGTCTGCTGAACTAGCCCAAGATATTGATATTGATCGTGCGAAGGCGGCGCTAACGCTCGCTCAAGCCCTGGTTGAATCACCGGACCTGTCAGCCATTCGGCGGGCCGAGGCTCGCATTCAGGTCGCCAGCGCATAAGTGCGGTTATCTTGCGCTGGTGCCTCCGGGCTTCCAGAGAACATCGCCGACACTGTCATGGTTGGCTACCCGGGAAAGAATAAATAGTAGATCGCTGAGTCGATTCAGATACGTAGCGGTGAGGGGATTCATCCCGCCGTGATACGCATCCAGTGCCGCCCAGGTTGACCGTTCTGCGCGACGAGAAACGGTGCGGGCCACGTGCAGCTGCGCTGCTGCGGGTGTGCCACCGGGTAAAACAAATGAGCGCAAGGGCTCGAGGTCTTCGTTAAATTGGTCACAGGAAGCTTCGAGTCGCTCAATGTAAGCAGGGGTGACACGTAATCCACCACTCTCATCGTCTTTTATGGGAGTACACAAGTCCGCGCCCACATCGAAAAGATCATTTTGGATGGACAGTAGGACTTCGGCAATATCTTCACGCACTTCGCAGGTGGCCAAAACTACCCCAATAGTGCAGTTCGCCTCATCTACGTCGGCATAGGCCTTGAGACGGGGATCGTTTTTACCCGTCCTGCTCATGTCGCCGAGGGATGTCGTTCCATCGTCACCGGTTTTCGTATATATCTTCGTTAAATTGACCACTAGATGACTCTATCGGGTGCTTTCACATTCGGCTCGCCTACGATTGCAGGGTGTCGGTGTTTCGGGTTGAGGGTGGGGAGACCCTCCACGGTGAAGTGGTCGTTCCTGGCGCTAAAAATTCCGTACTTAAACTGATGGCAGCGACTTTGCTTGCACCAGGCTCCTCGACACTCACCAACGTGCCCGATATCGAAGATGTAACCATCATGGCGGAGCTGCTTCGACGGCTCGGGTGTGAGGTGACCCACTCGGGCGAGAGCATCTCCATCAATGTTCCCAACAAACCTGATCACCGTGCAGATTACGACCTCGTGCGCAAAATGCGGGCTTCGATTTGTGTGCTTGGCCCGCTGATTGCCCGCTGTGGCGCTGCTGACGTTGCCGTTCCAGGTGGGGACAATATTGGTTCCCGCGGATTGGACATGCACGTTGAGGCACTGCGGAAAATGGGCGTCCATGTCAATAATGAGCATGGGTATTTGCTAGCGGAGTGCCAAGAGCTCAGCGGGGCCCATATCTCACTGGATTTCCCTAGCGTCGGTGCAACCGAAACTATTTTGATGGCTGCTGTCACAGCTCGAGGTGAGTCGGTGATTGAAAATGCTGCTCGAGAGCCAGAAATAGTTGATATTTGCGAGATGCTCGTGGAAATGGGGGCAGATATTTCGGGTATTGGGACTTCGACCATCACAATTACCGGCGTTAGCGGTCTCAAGCCGGTAAGCCACCGAGTGGTCTCGGATCGGATAGTCGCCGGCACCTGGGCCGTTGCGGTTGCCATGACGCGCGGTGAACTCACAATTCACGGCGTTCCCGCGGAACACCTTGCCCTTCCGTTGGAGAAGCTCCAGTCAGCCGGGGCACGGGTTGACAGCGCGGGAGCGACGATTCACATCCGCATGGGTGTGCGACCCCAATGCGTTGACGTCGTTACCCTTCCTTTCCCCGGTTTCCCGACCGACTTACAGCCCCAATTCATTGCCCTGAATTCAATTGGCCAGGGTGCTGCCCTTGTCACCGAAAATCTTTTTGAAGCTCGATTCCGCTTTGTTCAAGAACTCGCGCGGTTGGGCGCCGATGTACGAACTGATGGACACCACGCTTTGATTCGTGGAAAAGAAAGGCTTTCGGGTGCACCTGTTGAAGCAACGGATATCAGAGCTGGGGCTGGGCTGGTGTTGGCTGGATTGGTGGCCCAGGGCAACACAAGCGTTTATGGCGTGAGTCACATTGACCGTGGTTATGCGGGTTTTGTGGAAACCTTGCAAGGCCTTGGAGCCAAAATTTTACGAGTCAACGATTAAATTGCGATCCGCCAATGATTGCGGTCGCAGTAATTTCATCGGCGGGCCACACCATTACTTTCGGCCCGTCGGTGGTTTGGGCGAGGTTGGCCTTGATCCCTTGGTCCTCTAAAGTTCGTCGGATCATTTCTCCCTCTGCATAATTTGCAGGGCTGGCAACGCACACCAAAAGACCATAGGAATCTGAAGGGCCGGATTTTCCGGAGACCGCAACCACCGAACTTCCCCGGGAGTAGGCCCAACGGAGTACCAGCACCATCAGGCCAATTCCCATCAGCGCCACGATTGGGCCAAAAATGTAGGAAAAACTGTTTCCGATAGCCATACGCATATTGTGACAAGGATTACACGTTCTGCAACAGATTGGTCTGGCAAGCCAGGTGGAACCGGAGCCGGTTGGTTACGATGTCCCGGTGACTGACAAACCATGGATTATGCGGACCTACGCGGGGCATTCCAGCGCGAAAGAGTCAAATGAACTTTTCCGCACCAACCTGGAAAAAGGGCAGACCGGCCTCTCGATCGCCTTTGACCTGCCCACCCAAACGGGTTATGACCCCGAAGATTTGATGGCCCGCGGAGAAGTTGGCAAAGTCGGCGTTTCCGTTGCCAGTTTGGCAGACATGAGAACGCTATTTGAGGGCCTTCCATTGGCACAGATGAATACTTCAATGACAATCAATGCAACGGCTGTATGGCTCTACTCGATGTACATTGCGCTAGCTGATGAACAGGGAGCACCCCGCGAGTTGCTCTCAGGTACTACCCAGAATGACATTATTAAGGAATACCTGTCCAGGGGCACTTATGCATTTCCTCCAGCGCCATCCCTTGAACTTGCCACCGATTTGATCGCATTTTCGGTTGTGCATACACCAAAATGGAATCCAATAAATATCTGCAGTTACCACTTGCAGGAGGCTGGGGCCACGGCAGTCCAGGAAGTTGCATTCGCCCTGGCAGCCGCAATCAGCGTCTTGGACTCGGTGAAAGCTAAAATTGACAAGCAAAATATTGATGTTGATTTTGACCACGTGGTTGGTCGCATCTCATTTTTTGTCAACGGCAGCATTAGATTTATCGAAGAGGTCTGCAAACTAAAGGCTTTTGGCCGGCTGTGGAGCGAGGTCGTTGTCGAGCGATATGGCGTAACGAGCGAGTCGGCTCGCCGTTTTCGGTACGGGGTGCAGGTAAATTCATTAGGCCTGACCGAAGAGCAACCAGAAAATAATGTGCAGCGCATCGTGCTTGAAATGCTGGGCGTTTCCTTGGCGAAGGACTCACGCGCACGGGCTATTCAGCTTCCCGCATGGAATGAAGCACTTGGATTGCCCCGGCCTTGGGATCAGCAGTGGTCGCTGCGTATGCAGCAGGTTCTTGCATTGGAAACGGACTTACTCGAGTACGACGACATCTTTGAAGGTTCAATAGTAATTGAAGCAAAGGTTGACGAACTCACACGTGAGATTCGAACCGAACTCGATCGAATTTCTGAGATGGGAGGCGCCATCGCGGCCCTGGAATCCGGATATCTTAAGAGCGCACTAGTTGCTTCACATGCCCAGCGACGTGCCAGCATTGAATCTGGCAATCTGACGGTTGTCGGAGTGAATTCATTTCAAAGCACAGAAATCAGTCCCTTAACTCAAAATGTAAACATCATGTTGGTGGACCCAGAAGTTGAGTCACGGAGAATCGAAGAAGTCCTTGTGTTTAAATCGGGACGCGATCCGGTCGCAGTCGCCAATGCCCTTGCGGACATTAATGCCGCAGCCGAAAATGGCCAAGGACTAGTTGAAGCAAGTATTAACGCGGCAAGGGTGGGGGTCACGACCGGTGAATGGTCGAGTGTCCTGCGCTCACGTTTAGGTGAATACCGATCCCCAACAGGTGTTGTGGACTCAATTGGTACGCGAACGCCAGAGATTGAATTAGTTCGAATTCGCACCGATGACTTGGAATCTCGCTTGGGTCACCGGCCGAGGATTTTGATTGGTAAACCTGGCCTCGACGGCCATTCAAATGGTGCTGAGCAGATTGCCGTGCGTGCTCGGGATTGCGGTTTTGAAGTAATTTACCAAGGTATTCGATTGAAGCCCGAGGAGATTGTGGCCGCAGCAATTGCCGAAGACGTTGATGTCATCGGTCTGTCGATTCTTTCCGGATCCCATCGCACCTTGGTGGCTGAGATTCTCAATTTATTGGCACGAGAAAAGGCGACTGACATCCCGGTAATTGTTGGCGGGATCATTCCCCCCGCTGACGCGGAGTGGTTGGCGTCCATTGGTGTGGCGGCAACGTTCACGCCGAAAGACTATGACGCCACCCAGATCATGAACTCTATTGTGGACATTATTAGTGCCTGATTACCTAAGCATATGAGGATACTCATTTGTGATTGCACCGCTGTTTATCAAGGAAGGCTCGCAGCTGAACTCCCACGCGCAACTCGTGTGATTATGTTTAAAGCGGATGGCTCAGTTCTGATTCATTCTGATGGTGGGTCATACAAACCCTTAAATTGGATGAGTCCACCGTGCAGTGTTTCTGTGTCAACGTCGGGTGAATCAACAGAATTTAAAGTGGTCAACAAGGCCGGAGAGATTCTCACGATTACGGTCCACGTAATCCATGCAGATTACGAACATCAACTCGGACTTGATCCAGGTCTGATAAAAGACGGTGTTGAATCCCACCTGCAGAAATTATTGGCCGAAAACCTTGATGCCTTGGCACAAGGTTTGACTTTGATCCGCCGGGAGTACCCAACTGCAATTGGGCCGGTTGACATTTTATGTAAGGCGGCAGGTGGTGGATCGGTAGCGATTGAAATTAAACGCCGGGGTGAAATTGATGGGGTGGAACAATTAACCCGCTATCTCGAATTACTTAATCGGGACCCACTACTGGCCCCCGTAACCGGGATTTATGCTGCTCAGGAAATCAAGCCACAGGCAAAAACGTTGGCACAGGATCGAGGCATCACCTGCGTCAGTGTCGATTACGAGTTGTTAAAAGGGCTCGATGACCCTAGTCTGCGTCTGTTCTAGAGGATAATAATGAAATGGGGAGCATCGTGGAGTTGAAAACAATTGGTGTCGTGGGCCTAGGCACAATGGGGTCTGGGATTGCAGAAGTTATTGCCCGATCCGGATATTCGGTTATTGGCGTTGACTTAGGCGAAAAGGCAATCGACTACGCGGATTCGAGGATCAGAGGATCGATAGATCGGGGTGTCTCACGCTCAAAGATCACTGAATCTGACGGCCTGGCGATTCTGTCCCGCATTCAATTGACGACAAAGCTCGAAGATCTTGCTTCATGTGACTTGGTGATTGAGGCGATTACCGAGGACCTGGCCGCGAAATCTGAACTCTTCATGACCCTGGACTCACTTCTTGGTCCCGAGGCGATTATGGCGACAAACACCTCCGCATTGTCGGTGACGGAAATCTCCGTCGCTACCGGTCGCCCCAGTCGTGTCATTGGAATGCATTTTTTCAATCCAGCCATGGTACAAAAATTTATTGAAATAGTGTCAACGGTGACGACCGACCAAGAAGTGATTGACGTGTGTTTGGAATTTACTCGCAGTTTGGAGATGGAACCAGTTTTAGTGGGTGACCGTGCCGGTTTTATTGCAAATTCACTGCTGTTCGGCTATTTGAACCAAGCTGTCACAATGTATGAGCAGAAGTACGCTTCCCGTGAAGACATTGATAGCGCCATGAAATTTGGCTGTGGACTTCCGATGGGACCACTGGCACTCCTTGACCTTATTGGTCTGGACACTGCCCTTGAAATCCTTGACACCATGTATCACGAGAGTCGCAATCGGCTGCATGCACCAAGCGCCTTACTTAAACAGTTCGTTGCTGCGGGCAGGCTCGGGCGTAAGTCCGGCCAAGGTTTCTATACCTATGCGGAGTTGAATGCGCCATTGGTGGTCGATGACTCGTTGACGCCGGCCATTGCAGATTCAGGTTCTGTGTCCGGTATCACCAGGGCTGGGGTGGTGGGTTCGGGCACTATGGCGACGGGAATCGTTTCGGTTCTCGCGGTGGGAGGGGTGAGTGTCATTGCCCTTACCCGAAGCGAACAGAGATCAAGTCAGTTGCGGGAATCCCTTGATACGTCCTGGTCAAAACTTGTTGCCAAGGGAAAAATCACCGAGGAACAAAAAAGTGAGTATCTTGCTCGGGTCACAACGAGTGAAAGCCCAGAAGCACTCGTGGGGCAGGTAGATCTAGTTGTCGAGGCTATTGCCGAAGAACTGCAGCCTAAGTGTGAGATTTTCTCTCAACTTGATCAAATGTTGTCAGACGAAGTCATTTTTGCAACGACAACCTCGAGCTTGTCAGTCATTGAAATTGCTGCCAGTACCAACAGGATGGACCGATTCTTAGGGATCCATTTTTTCAATCCAGCACCGGTAATGTCTCTCGTGGAGATTGTCAGCACCGTAGCAACGGACCCCGACGTTGTGATTCGCTGCACTAATTTAATGCGGGAACTTCGTAAAAAGCCTGTGCAGTGCTCGGATCGAGCCGGATTTATCGTGAACGCATTGCTGTTCCCATACCTCAATAACGCCATTGCCATGGCTTCGAGCAATTACGCATCAATCCAAGACATTGATTCCGCCATGAAGTTGGGGTGTGGCTACCCAATGGGACCATTTGAGTTACTCGACGTTGTCGGCCTCGATGTTTCCTTGGCAATTATCAACACTCTTTACCGTGAGTTTCGTGAGCCAGGGTTCGCCCCTGCAGCTCAATTGGAGCACTTGGTCACCGCGGGCTTCGTCGGGCGTAAAGTCGGTCGGGGTTTTGCGAAATACTAGACAATAGGCACCAAATAATTGGCACCAAACAATGAGCGTTGATCTGTGGGAGAGTGAATCGCGTGGGCCGCAAGAACCGGAGAGTGGACAGTGAGTCCAAACCTCTTTTCGGTAACTCGATGGTCACCGAATCCCACCCCGATGGCGAATGGTTTGTCCGGAAATTAACCGGTTCCTCAGCCACTAAGACATACAGGTGTCCTGGTTGTGATCAGGAGATTCGACCAGCGACACCACATATTGTGGCTTGGTCGGCGGATCTTCCCGAGGGTGCCGAGGATCGACGTCACTGGCACACTCCATGTTGGAGTAACCGTGGTAACCGTCGGCCTCGGGGTGGAGCGTGACGGCAATCTCAGCCAATTCGGTCCTCCCCGCCACGCGTGAGGTTATCGCTCTACGTACCGCTGACTCACTTGAACTTGTCGGAGAGCTGGCGACACCAGAACACCCGGTTGCAACCGTGATTTGTGTTCACCCACTTCCCACTCACGGTGGCATGATGGACAGCCATATTCTGCGCAAGATGTCTTGGCGCCTGCCGGCGATGGCAAATATTGCTGTTGTGCGTTTTAACACTCGGGGAACCAGCAGCGCGATTGGTCACAGCGAGGGTAGTTTTGATCAGTCAAACGGAGAGGGTTTGGATCTTGCCGCGGCGATTGAATTTGCTCGCAATCGGCATTTGCCCAATATCTGGATTCTCGGCTGGTCATTTGGTACCGACGTGATTTTGCGCAATCTCGACCCTGAGGGAATTAGCGGTGTAATTTTACTTTCTCCGCCGTTGCGGTTCACAACAGCACAGGAGTTGCTTCGTTGGAATGGCTCGGGCATACCCGTACACGCCCTCGTCCCCGAACTCGATGATTATCTGGTGCCAGTGGCAGCGGCTCAGAAATTCGCGCATGCCGGCGACGTCATTATTGAGCCCATCGAAGGCGCAAAGCATTTGTGGGTGGGGGAGAAGTTCGTTTACATTGTCCTTAACAGGATCACAGAATTGGTTTCACCCGGCTTCGCTCCATTGCCACTTGAGTGGAACGGGCCCATGGAGCGTTGGAACGATCTAGCGTAAATTTATTTGGAAACGAACCGATTTATTTGGGCTAAGACTTTGTCACGAAGAGCCTGATTGGTAACCCCAAGCCCGGGCTCTGGAGCCAGGCCAAGTACCCCAACTTTTCCTTGATGCAGGTTGCGGTGCACTTCATATGCTGCCTCGCCCGTTTGATCAAGTGGGAACACCTTTGACAAAGTGGGGTGAATTACACCTTTTTCCACTAGACGATTTGCTTCGTAGGACTCGCGGTAATTTGCAAAGTGGGTCCCGATGATTTTCTTGAGGTTCATCCAGAGGAAACGGTTGTCGTATTCATGCATGAACCCCGTGGTTGAAGCGCACGTGACGATTGTCCCGCCCCGGCGTGCGACGTAAACGCTTGCTCCGAAAGTTTCCCGGCCAGGGTGCTCAAAGACGATATCGGGATCCTCACCTCCGGTGAGCTCCCTAATCTTTTTCCCAAGGCGCTGCCATTCCTTCGGATCCTGGGTCTGTGGATCTGACCAAAACTTATACTTTTCCGCGCTCCGGTCAATGATCAACGTAGCCCCCATTGAGCGCACGATGTCAGCCTTTTCTGGACTGGAGACAACACACACCGGGATGGCTCCGCCATTAAGGGCGTACTGGGTTGCATATGAACCTAACCCACCAGAAGCCCCCCAAATGAGAACGACATCGCCCTGTTTCATGCCAGCACCATTTTTTGAAACCAATTGCCGGTATGCGGTTGAATTGACGAGCCCAGGGCAAGCGGCTTCCTCCCACGTTAGGTGCTCAGGCTTTGCCATCAATTGATTTGACTTGACAATCGCAAGTTCGGCTAGGCCGCCAAAATTAGTCTCATATCCCCAGATTCGTTGTTCAGGATCAAGCATCGAGTCATTGTGCCCGGCTGGAGATTCCAGTTCAACGCTAAGGCAGTGCGCGACTACTCGGTCACCGGGTGCAAATGCGTTCACGCCGGGCCCCACGCGCAGAACTACGCCAGCAGCATCTGATCCCATGATGTGATAGGGCAGATCATGACGGACACCATCAGGGTGTGATTTTGCGTAACGCTTCAAAAAACCAAATGTGGATACAGGCTCGAAAATTGAGGTCCAGACGGTATTGAAATTAATACTTGACGCCATCACGGCGATAAGCGCCTCGCCGGGCGCAAGTTCAGGGATGGGAACGTCGTCAATCTTGATGCTTCTCCGGGGGTCTTTATCCCATGTCTCCATACCGGCAAACATTTCCTGATCTTCAGTGCGAATAAGTGCTGCACGATAGGTCAGGGGGAGCTCTAGAGCTTCAAATGTTTCGCGGTCCGCTTGTGATTCAATGGCATCGATGATTTTTTGCACTCGCGTATTAAATCAAATAAAAATATTAAGCGCTAGTTCTCGAGATAAACACGCCGATTGTGATCATGAGACCTAGCACTCCAAAAATGAATAACTTGCGTGCTTTTCGAAACAGGGCGATCAAGATGAGTGCCCCAAAAGCTCCAATTGCTAGGGAGGCGACAGGTGAACTCAGAATGTCGATTTCAGGCATATTGGACGAACTCGATCAAAACCCCACCGCAATCCGCTGGATGGGCGAAATTGACCAAGCTACCCGCGGTGCCAATCCGAGGCGTGTCATAGAGCATTCGAATCCCTGAAGCGCGAACATGGGAGGCAACTAACTCGACGTCGCTGACTCGAAGTGCGAGTTGTTGAATACCGGGGCCCTTATTGGCGAGGAACTTCCCAATCGTAGTGTCGGGGCTCAGCGGTGCCAGAAGTTGGATTTGCGCGCCCTGGTCAGGAAAAGCGATCATGGACTCACTCACCCCTTGGCTCTCATTCACTTCAGCGTGATGCTCATGAAGGCCAAGAATGCCCTCGAAGAGCGCCTTTCCGGTGCCAAGGTCAGGGACGGCGATACCAACGTGATCAATCCCAAGTATCAAGTTGTTCAAATTAGTTCCAGTTTCATTAGGCATGCCACTAATGTACATTTGCTAGGTGCAGCGGGCAAAAGAGCCCACGAGTGATTAATTCAAGGAGTCAGCATGACGCAACCCAGGATTACCAGCGGCGATTTTGAACCAAGCGTCATCATCGAAGGGGCGCGTACGCCGGTCGGAAGACTTTTGGGAGCGCTCAAGTCCATGTCGAGTGCGCAACTGGGTGGTGTTGCGATCGCTGGAGCCCTTGACCGCTCTGGGGTCCCTGCATCCGAAGTTGACTACGTGATCATGGGACAGGTTTTGCAGGCTGGTGCCGGGCAAAACGCAGCTCGGCAGGCTGCGGTGTTGGGTGGAATCAGCATGAATGTTCCAGCACTCACGATCAACAAAATGTGCCTTTCGGGTCTCGATGCGATTGCACTAGCCGATCAGCTGATCCGCGCGGGTGAAGCCCAATGTGTCGTTGCCGGAGGCATGGAGTCAATGACTCAGGCCCCGCACCTGCTTCTAGGTTCGCGGGAGGGTGTCAAGTTTGGCGAATGGTCGATGGCGGACTCGATGGCCCTCGACGGGCTCACTTGTTCATTTGATAAAGAGGCTATGGGTGCGGGAACTGAGCGGTACAACCAACGCTATGAACTCACTCGCGAGGAACAGGATGAAGTAGCCGCGAGATCGCATAAACGTGCTGCGGCCGCACGCGAACTTTTTACAAGTGAGATCGTCCCGGTTCAGATACCTGCTCGAAAAGGGGACCCCATCATCGTCTCTGTGGATGAAGGAGTTCGAGAAGAGACCACCGCGCAAAGCCTTTCGGGGCTTCGCCCGGCATTTAGTAAAGAGGGCACCGTGACTGCGGGAAATGCCTCACAAATTTCTGATGGTGCTGTCGCTGTTGTAGTGATGAGTAAAAGCAAAGCCGTCGAACTCGGACTAACGTGGCTGGCCGAAATCGGAGCGCATGGCAATGTTGCGGGACCCGACTCAAGTCTGCACGAGCAGCCAGCACGTGCCATTTTGGCGGCGGCGCAACGAGCAGGTCTTAGCCTTGAGGAAATTGACCTCTTCGAAATAAATGAGGCATTTGCCGCAGTATCAATAATTTCGTCGCGAATCCTGAGCGCTGAAGGTGCACGAGCGGATATTGAGCATGTGAATGTCAACGGTGGCGCGATTGCTCTTGGGCACCCGATAGGTGCATCAGGTGCTCGCGTGGTTCTTCACCTGGCTCACGAATTGCGCCGACGTGGGGGCGGAATCGGTGCGGCGGGACTGTGTGGCGGTGGAGGGCAAGGAGACGCTTTACTCATTCGTGTCCCCTGACATGAGGCAAAGCCATGCGAATAACCTTGCTACATGGGATCGGGTGAAGTGACGGGCGAGAAGATTCGCGAGTTGGCCCAACAAATTACGCTGGTTGAAAACTCTGCCTCAGGTTCCACAGAATTGCTTGCATCGATGCCCACGCCCAGTGCGCACATTGTGGGCATCACTGGTCCTCCCGGGGTAGGTAAATCCACGTCAACTTCAGCGTTGATCACTCAACTGCGTAGTGAGGGCAAAAGCATTGCGGTTCTGGCGGTTGATCCTTCATCAACTTTCAGCAAGGGCGCACTTCTCGGTGATCGAATCCGAATGCAAGACCATGCATTAGATTCTGGAGTTTTTATCCGTTCTCTGGCATCGAGAGGACACCTCGGTGGGCTGACAGGAACTATCTACAGTGTGCTGAAAGTGATTTCTGCTGCCGGCTTTGACTTAATAATTATCGAGACGGTTGGTGTTGGTCAATCCGAAATTGAAATTGCCAAAATGGCGGACACGTCAATTGTCATTGCGGCCCCCGGTGCAGGCGATGGAATTCAGGCTGCCAAAGCTGGAATCTTGGAAATCGCAGACATCTTCGCGGTAAATAAGGCAGACCGACCCGGGGCTGATTCAACAGTCCGCGAACTCAAAGGGATGCTCTCTATGGCTTCGGGGGCGCAGTCAAGCCCCATATGGGAAACGCCGGTGATTCCCACGATCGCAACCGATGGATCAGGATTCGTTGAGTTGAGCGCAGCGATTTCACAACATCATGACTATTTAGTCGACCACGGTTTGCTTGAGCGAAAGCGAATCGGCCGGATTCGGGAGTCCCTCCTGGCTCGAACGATGAACGACCTGGCGCTTCAGGCTCAAGAAATTGAATTTCAACGGGATATAGCGGGTCAATGCGCTACGGGGAAATTGAGTGAAGATGAAGCCTGTGACCTGATCCGCAATGCGATTAAAGCGGGACAGTAAGCCACAATAGGGATATGAACACCCCTTCGTTTGCCGGAGCTATTGACCTTTCTTCACTGGGCGCAAAAAAGGCACCTGTTCGATCGGCGGATTCACCGGTCATTGATGTCACCACCGACGGATTCGAATCACTTGTTCTTAAGGCTTCGGAAACAATTCCGATCATCATTGATGTATGGGCAACATGGTGCGCGCCGTGTAAACAACTTTCACCGATCCTTGAAGAACTTGGCCTCGAGTACGCCGGTCGACTATTGATTGCAAAGGTCGACGCTGACGCAGAACCATCGATCTCTCAAGCACTTCAGGTGCAGTCAATTCCCTCGGTATTTGCCGTGATTAAAGGCCAATTAATTCCCCTCTTCCAAGGGGCATACCCCAAGGAGCAGATCAAACAAATATTTGACAAACTGCTGGAACTTGCTGCTGAGCAAGGGCTCAATCCAAGACCTGCGGCTGACGGCGAACAACAGGTCGAAGTTGAAGAGATCGCTGATCCGCGCTTTGATGAAGCTGTTGATGCGGTTAATGCGGGGGACTGGACCTTAGCAAAAAAGGCTTACCAAGGAATTCTTGACAGCGACCCCAGCGACCTTGATGCACAAGGTGGCCTCATCATGGCGGGAATCTTTGAGCGCACTGACGGCGTGGAACAACCGCTGGGTGACTCTTTTGATGAATTGCTCGTCGTTGCAGACCTGGCTGCTGCAAACGGTGAGTGGGAGAGTGCTTTTGCAGCGGCGATCAAGGGCATTCAACTCTCGAGTGGTGCCGAACGCGATCTGGCGCGCACCCGCCTAGTTGAATACTTTGTGCTCGCGGGTGATGACCCCAGTGTTCCGGGGGCCCGCATTGCATTGGCTAATGCACTCTTCTAATTAGTTCTAATCAGCAAGGCGACCTTGAAAGCGTCCTCGTGGCTACTAATAATCATGGGAAACTTCTATTAGTGATATGAGTAGGATCATCCGCATGAGCGCAGAGGAGAAAGTCAATATGGCCCCAGAGGAACTGTTATCCAGAGAATTCATTCAGGTGGAGAGGCAGGCAAGTACGGCAATCATTCATTTGAAAAGGCCGCCGATGAATGCCCTTAATTTGCAGATGCAGCGTGAGATTGCTGAAGCGGCCACGTTCGTCTCCGGACGTGTGGGTATTGATGCGGTTGTGATTTATGGGGGAGAAAAAGTCTTCGCCGCCGGAGCGGATGTTAAAGAAATGGCCAACATGTCCTATGCGGATATGTCGTTGGCAGCGCATCAGTTACAACATTGCTTCGCAACGGTCGCCAAGATTTCTCAACCGACAATTGCAGCGATTACCGGTTTTGCATTGGGTGGGGGTTTGGAACTTGCAATGTGCGCTGACTTTCGGGTCGCTGGGGACAACGCCAAAATGGGACAACCCGAGATCTTGTTGGGAATCATTCCGGGCGCGGGTGGAACACAACGACTGGCCCGTCTCATCGGAGTATCCCGGGCGAAGGAATTAGTTTTTGGTGGCCACATGATTACAGCTGAGCAGGCGCTAAGTATTGGGTTGGTCAATGAGGTAGTCCCCCCCGCGATGGTGCTTGAGAGCGCATTGGCTTGGGCCAACAAATTTACTGGTGGGCCTAAATTGGCACTGGCCGCGGCCAAGCGTTCAATTGATCTGGGCATAAGTGTGGACTTGCAGACTGGGCTTTCTATCGAGAGCGCTGAATTTGCTGCACTTTTTGCAACGGAAGATCAAAAAACAGGTATGAATTCATTTATCAAAGATGGCCCAGGCAAAGCTAGTTTTTCAGGTCGCTAGTGGCTATTTCGCAAGAACAATTTGACTTAGCAAAAGTAGATCCGAAACTTGCAAACATCGTCTACCACGACTGGGAATCTGAATCCTACGATCAAAAGTGGTCGATCTCATATGACCAGAGGTGTGTTGACTACGCTCGAAATTGTTTCGATCACGCCGTGCCACGCGGGATTCAAGGAGATGACCTAGCACAGGCAAAAGTTATTGAATTGGGTTCGGGCACCGGGTTTTTCCTGCTCAACTTGATGCAGTCGGGTATCGGTAGTACAGGAATCGTCACCGATCTCAGTTCGGGAATGGTGTCGGTTGCTGTGCGAAATGGCAAGAATTTGGATCTTAATGTGAGTGGACTCGTAGCTGATGCAGAACATCTGCCATTCGCCGATTCAAGTGTTGACCTAGTAGTGGGCCACGCGGTTTTGCATCACGTTCCCGATCTTGATGCATTATTCGCCGAGGTAAACAGGGTGCTACGTCCTGGTGGTCGATTCGTATTTTGTGGCGAACCAACCCAAAAAGGTGATGTGATCGCTCGCGCGTTATCGCGACTGACATGGTGGACGAGTACGAGAATGACGAGGTTGCCCATGCTTGCAGAAAAATGGGCGCTTCCCGAGCACGAGCTGAGTGCTTCCTCGCGTGAAGCAGCTTTGGAGTCAGTGGTCGACATTCACACTTTTGACCCGGATCAACTAGCCCGAGTCGCGCTACGTAACGGGAGCGTTGATGTCAGCACCGTCACGGAAGAGTTGACGGCTTCTTGGTTTGGCTGGCCAGTTCGCACATTTGAAGCATCGGTCAGAGCCGATGCACTCGGCTGGGGTTGGGCCAATTTTGCTTTTGGGACGTGGAAGAGGCTTGAAAGTTTGGATCGCAATTTGCTGTCAAAGATTGTCCCCAAAGAATATTTTTACAACGTATGCATAACCGGAGTAGCGCCTTAACCGGGCAAACACATGCGAATCTTGCACTTTTCTTGGGAATACCCACCGGTGATGTACGGGGGACTGGGCGCTCACGTTGTGGCCTTGACACAAGCACAGGCTCGAATCGGCCATGAGGTGACCGTGATCACGCAAGCTGCTGAAGGGGAAGCGGGATCGCATGTTGATGTAAATGGTGTTGAGGTTATCCGGGTTGAGAACCATTATCCGGATGCTCAAATGGTGCATGAGAAGTTTGCCTACTGGGTGCATGGATTCGCGCTGGCGAGCCAGACTGCCTGTGAGCTCATGTCCAGAAAACCTGAAATTGTTCATGGGCACGATTGGATTGCAGCAAGTCAACTCATTGTCGCGGCAAAAAAGTTTTCAGTGCCCAGTATTCTTACGGTGCATGCAACCGAATTCGGTCGACATAATGGTTGGCTTACTTCCAGCCTCTCACGAGCGATTTACGCCCTAGAACGTCGAGCCTTAGAGTCCGCCAATTCAGTGATCGTATGCAGTGACTACATGACCCATGAGATTCGCAGTGGCTATGGTGTTGAACCAAAAATACTCACTGTAATTGCTAACGGGGTTTCTCCGGCGCTCTCGGTGGGCGGGCCAGATGAAATAAATCCCGAGAACATTGTTATAGGTTTCATTGGTCGACTTGAATGGGAAAAGGGTGTCCACCACATCATTGATGCGATGGAATTCATCCACGACCAGAGGGTGAAACTAGAAATCGTGGGACGCGGCAGTCAGTTGAGTGATTTGCAGAAAAAGGTTGAGAGAAAAGGCCTCGAAGATCGTGTTTCATTTCTTGGGCATGTCGAGGAGAGTGACAGGAGCGCTGTCGTGCAGTCGTGGAATGCTGCCGTTATTCCCTCAAACTACGAACCATTTGGAATCGTTGCACTTGAGCTTGGCCAGGTTGGAGTCCCCATCATTGCCGCCCAAGTCGGTGGTCTGTCCGAGATCATTCCCACCAATGAATATGGGTATCTGATTCGGGAGGTTTCTGGTGAGTCAATAGCCCGTGAAATCGAATCGATCTTGGGTAATCAAGCCGAAGCCACTGAAAGAGCAGACCGGATGCGTGTACGCGTTGCAACCGATTTCACCTGGGAACGAGCGGTGAAACTAACGGATTCTGTTTATGAAAAGGTTGGTTCATGAAGCGATTTAACCCATGGCGTTTTTCCAATGTGAAATGGATAATCCGTCATCGAGCTTGGAACTGGTACTACCTCGTGAGGTATCTGCGTTTTGTGAAATTGCATCACTTTGGTCCCAAAGGTGTTAAATGCATGGGTTTCGTTTTTTTAGGTAAGGGCGTTGAGCTAAATGTTCGCAAGGGCTACGGTCGAATCCTCTTGGAACCATGGGTGCATATTGGAGATCAGTGTCATATTCGTGCA
This sequence comes from Bifidobacterium breve, assembly GCA_945861775.1. Taxonomy (GTDB): domain Bacteria; phylum Actinomycetota; class Actinomycetes; order S36-B12; family S36-B12; genus UBA4592. The sequence goes on along the minus strand of CAMAVT010000010.1, from coordinate 6,649 downwards.
CACGAAGGCAGCATCCGGATCGGGGCAAAGACCGTTATGGGTCGCGACAACACGATAAACGCCTATCTAGATATCTCGATTGGTTCTGAGTGCATCATCTCCGACTCTATATATATGTGCGACTTTGATCATCGATTCGCCGACATTAAGACGTCGATCAGGTTGCAGGGGATTCACAAGACACCCGTTCGAGTTGGCAACAACGTATGGATCGGCACCAAGGTGAGTGTTTTACGAGGATCCGTTATCGGATCTGGCAGTGTGATCGGCGCCCATTCGGTAGTTCGAGGGATTATTTCCCCGATGTCGATTGCGGTTGGTATTCCTGCTAAAGCCATCAAATCTAGACTCGACGTTGATGAGCATCAGCTGGAAGTGGAGCGTCATGCGGATTCAGTGCGATTGCGTACTCGCGCGGCACTAAATGAAATAAGCGGAAAGGGGTTATCCGAATCGACGCCTGAGCGCAGTTGATGGGCGTGGCTAAGTACCCGGTCTTTGGCGTATTGCTCAGCGCTCTCGCGAGTAATCATGAAAGCCCAGTCACTGGATAATTGCAACATCAGTTGGTTCAGATGTTCAGTCGTGCAGTCACCTCTCTCCATTAGTTCAAGGACATAGTTTTGACTCTGATCATGTACGATCACGATGTCGCGCACTCGTTCACCGTTCCACACTGACCAGTCCTTCCCACTTCCCCATGATGACTCAGGAAGTTGAATTGACGTCTTAGCGGTTGAAGTCACTTCATCCAGTGTTGATGTGAGGATTCCTGACTGTGGCAGCAATTCAATAACTCGTTCAAACCAGGAAATGCCCTCATGCCACCAATGACCAAGGAGTTCGGTATCGATTCCGACAACGAGAGTGGGTAACCCGGCGATGGAATCACGTTTTTGAGCAATTGCGCTCGAGAGCTCTCGAATAAAATTCCGGGCGTCTACTTCGACCTGCGCGCGTGCTGACTGTGGATCGTAAAGGGGTTTTTCCTGATTTGTTTTATCTCCAACAGCGCTGAGTTTGAGTCCGCGGTTCACGTCAACCAAGTGAAAATCTCGGTAGGCGGGTGACCCGCCATAGCCTCGTTCATGTGACCACACCAAATCGCTCACCCGTGCATCCCGGGCGGTGATCTTGACCTGTGAACCCGCCAGCCAATATGGGGTGGATGCTTGCCCGCCTGCACCGGTCACCGCGGGTTCGTCCACCATAAAGTGAGTGACTCCCAGTTTTTCGTAAACTGCTTCTTGCCCTGGGCGGTATGCACATTCAGGTACCCATATACCGGTGGGTGAGGCGCCATAGCGGCGGGCGGCATCATCGAGTCCAACCCGCAGAGCGATCTCAGCAATATCGGGATTTAGTCCCGGGGTGAAAGGGTGGGTGGCCGGGCCACCCAAGAACTCGACCACCCGATCATCGATAAGTGAACGTATACGTGGGGAGGTGCCTCGGGAAAAGTGTCGACGGAAAATATCAATGGTGGACTGGGCCTGGTTCAATTCGTAGCCGCGTAATGGGTGATTCGCGGGTAGATCAAGCGCTCGAAGCTGCCAGTTGTGCAACCATGAATCACAACCGCGTAAAACTCGTGGATCATCAAGTTGTGCTGCGAGGATCGGAGTAATTCCCAGACTGGCAATATTTCGAAAGCCTTTTTCCCCCAACCGGGCAAATGTCTGGAAAAGAGGCAAATAGGAATGAGCGAATGCTTGATAAAGCCATTCTTCGCCAACGGGCCAAACACCGTGACCAAGCACCCAGGGGAGATGGCTATGTAAGACAAATGCAATCCGGCCGGTGGGGTGAACCGGGACTCTCGATGTGTGATTGGCCACAGATTCCCATTGTGCTCCCACACCGTGACTCTAGAGCGTGATCAAGGCGAACGGTCGTGAGTGGCCGTTTCTGGGCCTCAAGGGTACGCTTGTGCTCTCTCATCTGAAACTCGCAAGAATTCCATCCGACAAAGGAGCCATTCACGTGAAGATTGCTGTGTGTGTCAAGCAAGTCCCCGATACATGGGCCGAGAAGAAATTGAAAGCCGATACGTCCACTCTCGACCGCGAAAGCGCTGACGGTGTTCTCAACGAGCTTGATGAGTATGCAGTTGAGCAAGCATTGCAACTCGTCGAAGCAAATGGTGGCGAAGTTGTCATCGTGACCATGGGACCAGAGCGCGCCGCGGAAACCCTGCGTAAAGCAATCAGCATGGGAGCCGATGCAGGAATTCACGTCCTGGATAACAACCTGGCTGGATCAGACGCCATTGCGACTTCAGCAGTCCTAGCCAAGGCACTAGAAGGGCGCGACTTTGACTTGATCCTTTTCGGATCAGAATCAACCGATGCGCGTATGTCGGTGATCCCAGCCATGGTGGCCGAACGTCTGGGACTAGCTCAAGTTACTTTTGCTCAAAAGGTAAACGTGGATGGATCAACGTTGATTGCGGAGCGCGTAACAGATTATGGTTTTGACACGTTAACAACTTCCTTGCCCGCTGTTGTCAGTGTCGTTGAGAAAATTAATGAGCCTCGCTATCCATCATTCAAGGGAATCATGGCGGCTAAGAAGAAGCCCGTAGAGATCTTAACCGCGGCAGATCTGGGTCTGGACCCATCGGTTGTTGGCGCCGGAGCAGCTTGGTCGGCCGTTGCGGATTTTGCGGCTCGACCACCGAAGCCGGCCGGAGTCGTGATCACAGACGAAGGTGCTGGCGGTACATCCATTGCGGACTATCTCACAACATCCAAATTCATCTAGAAGTAACTAACAGAAAACTTTAAGGAGAAATCAATGTGTGATGTCCTCGTACTCGCTGAGCACCATGAATCAGAGATTCGCAAAGTAACTTTTGAACTAATCACAGCTGCACGCGCATTGGGGACACCTGTAGTCCTCTGGTTGGGAACCGGTTGCGGTGATGCTGCCGTAGCGGCAATGGGCGGCTTTGGAGCCACCAAGATTCTCGTAGCTGATTCCACCGATGTGAGTGATCACCCGGTCGTACCAGGTGCGGAGATTGTGGCAAGTCTCATTGAATCGATGCAACCTGCTGCAGTTCTTGTAGCCTCCAGCGCTGATGGAAAAGAGATCGCTGCTCGATCGGCGATTAAGTCGGGTTGTGGAATTATTACTGATGCGGTTGAGATTGCCTCTGATGGCACAGTGACTCAAAGTATTTTCGGTGGTAGCACGGTAGTTCATTCCAGAGTCACACACGGAACACCGCTTATCACGGTTCGACCTAACTCAATTACAGCGAGCCAGTCAGCGGCAACCGCTGTCGTAGAAAACATCACGATTGCGATCTCCGATGCTGCCAAATTGGTGTCGGTGACCAACCGGAATGTTGTTGAAAAAGGTGCACGGCCTGAACTGGCAGAAGCTGACGTTGTTGTCAGTGGAGGTCGAGGTGTTGGCGGAGCTGAGGGCTTTGGGGTTATCGAAGCTTTGGCCGACAGTCTCAATGCGGCGGTCGGTGCTTCCCGTGCGGCAACTGACGCTGGCTGGTACCCGCATCAATTCCAGGTTGGACAGACGGGCAAGACCGTTTCACCTTCGCTCTACATTGCGAACGGGATCTCTGGCGCAATCCAGCATCGGGCGGGTATGCAGACGTCAAAGGTCGTAATCGTGGTTAACAAGGATGCGGAAGCTCCTATCTTCGAGTTGGCGGATTACGGAGTTGTGGGAGATCTGTTCACGGTTGTGCCCCAATTAACCGAGGAAATCGCTAAACGCAAATAATCAATAATGTGGGTAATGAGACGTTAGGTAGTATCAGGGACTGTGCAACGCGTTTACCTTGATCATGCGGCAACTACTTCTATGCTGCCACAGGCCCGTGCGGCTTGGCTTGAGGTGTCCGAGACCGTGGGCAACGCATCAAGTTTGCACACTTCAGGGCGTGCAGCCAGGCGCGTTGTGGAGTCAGCTCGCGAGTCCATTGCTGAAGATTTAGGTATCAGACCTTCCGCCGTGATTTTTACGGGCGGAGGTACCGAATCGGACAACCTGGCTGTTAAAGGCTTGTATTGGGCTCGTTGTTCACAATTGGGTCAAAACCAACTGATCATTGTCACTAGCGCGATTGAGCATCACGCCGTTCTCGATCCAGTTATGTGGTTGAGTGAACATGATGGCGCAGCGGTTGAGTTTGCAAGAACGGATCGACAAGGCTGCGTCAGTGCGGTGGAAATAGAAAACGCACTTGTGCGCGGGGGCGTAGCACTGGTTTCCATTATGTGGGCCAATAATGAAATTGGCGCGATTCAACCGGTCCACGAGATCGCAGAGCTATGCAAAAAGTTTGATGTTCCATTTCACACCGACGCTGTTCAGGCTTTGGGTCAGCTTCCATTAGGGCTGGGCGAACTCGATGCAACCGCGGTGACAATCAGTAGTCACAAAATTGGGGGACCTGTCGGAGTCGGAGCGCTCATCGTTGATCCATTCGCGAAATTTACGCCGGTAATGCATGGAGGCGGTCAGGAGCGAGAAATTCGGTCGGGGACTTTTGACCCAGCATCAATTGCCGCATTCGCTGCAGCAATTCATTACTCGGTATCAGACCTGAGTGAACACGCGGCAAGGCTGCGGGAATTACAGGAATACCTCATTGCGGCTGTCACAAGCGCTGTCCCCGAGGCAATTCTCAATGGCCCCCCTCCCGGTGAAGCGCGCCTCCCAAACAACACACATTTTTCATTTCCTGGTTGCGAGGGTGACTCATTATTGATGCTCCTCGATGCGGCCGGTATTGATTGCTCGACGGGGTCCGCGTGTACTGCTGGCATTCCTGAGCCAAGCCATGTCTTACTTTCTATGGGAGTTGATGAAAAGACGGCACGGGCCTCACTTCGATTTAGTTTGGGACGAGACAGTTCGAAAGAAGGTATTGATCAATTGGCTCAGGCTTTGCCCGGGGTAGTTGAGCGTGCGCTTCGAGCAGGATCCGTGTCAGCATGAGTGCGATGCGAATTATTTCAGCTATGAGTGGCGGAGTCGATTCCTCTGTCGCAACGGCGCGCATGATTGACCAAGGCCATGAAGTTGTTGGGATTCACCTGGCACTGTCCCGGACGGATTCAAATGGGAAAAGCCGCGGGTGCTGCACTCTCGATGATGCGCGTGATGCGCGACGTGTTGCGGACAAATTAGGTATCCCGTTCTACGTTTGGGATTTTTCCACAGAATTTGCAGAGAGTGTGATGGACAACTTCCATTCAGAGTACGAACTAGGACGTACACCCAACCCGTGTTTGCGTTGTAATGAAAAAATTAAGTTCAGTGCCGTTCTTGATCGAGCCCTCGCACTCGGCTTCGATGCTGTTGCCACCGGACACTATGCGCAGATAGAGCACGGTCCAGATGGAGTTGAACTGCATCGCGCAATTGACCCGCTCAAGGATCAATCCTATGTTTTGGGTGTCTTAACCCAGAATCAATTGGCCCACTCATTGTTTCCACTCGGTGGGGATACCAAAGTTCGCATCAGAGAAGAAGCTCTCGAGCGAGGGTTGAGCACTGCTAAGAAGCCCGACAGTCACGATATTTGTTTTATTCCGGACGGAGACACTGCGGGCTACCTGGTTCGCAAACTAGGTGAGCAGCCGGGGAACATCACCGATGCAGCAACAGGGGAAGTTCTTGGTCGTCACAGTGGCACCTTTACGGTGACCATTGGTCAACGTCGGGGGCTCAACTTGACCGTGCCTGCTGAAGACGGCGCTCCCCGATACGTTGTGGATATTGATCGTGAGACCGGCACCGTTATCGTAGGCGCCCCGGAACTACTTGACGTTGACTTCATTCGCGCTATTAATCCCATCTGGGCGGGGGCTCCACTGGGAGAAGCACCCACTGATGTAAGTGCGCAGGTGCGAGCACACGCCGAACCAGTTCCGGCAAGTGCCTACGTTGATAGCGGTGAGTTGATTATCAACTTGTATGAACCAATAAGAGGTTTGGCGCCGGGTCAGGCTGCAGTCATCTATTCCGGTACCAAAGTCCTGGGCTCTGCCACGGTTGCTAGCACCAATCGGGTCGGTAAGCAGAGCTCATTGCATGGAAGTTGAAAGTGTCTAATGCCAGGGCCTCAGCTTTAGGTGTCCTGCCAGGGGTATCTGCCCAAGAAGCGGCCCAGGTTGTTGCAGGTGAATTTTCCGATGCCATATTTTTGCCGGTGTTGCCAGGCCGTGGACCGGGGGCAGATCCCGTTGGACGCACCGCTGGACTACTCAGTTCTGTAAGTAGCGACTTTTCGACCACCGTTATTCCTTCAGGGTGGCAGATTTCTCGCACTCCGGGCATTGATATGCAACGGGCTCATGATTTTCTGCGACAAGATCAAGACGCAATCGAAGAGCATGCGCAGGGGTTTTCCCAAAGATTTACCTGCACGGTCGTAGGCCCAATTAGCTGGTGTGCCAAGGTCGAAAGCGCATCGGGGGAAAGTCTCATCCGTGATCTTGGAGCGGTGTCTGAAGTCTCGCTGGTACTGGCTGAAGCCGTGCGTGCTCACATTCATTTAATACAACGAATTTTTCCCAATGCTCAACTAACAATTGTCCTTGAGGAACCCTACGCGGCTGCTGCATGCGCCGGAACTATTCCAACAGCAAGTGGGCTGAACAGCTATGTCAAT
>CAMAVT010000009.1 GCA_945861775.1 Bifidobacterium breve | reverse complement strand
GGGTTTTAGTCACTCCCTAACGAGGCGCTAGCTCTTTAGTTCGGCAAAGAGCGCCGTCACCGCACGCCATACATCGTGGAAAGTGTTGTACATAGGCACCGGTGCGAGCCGAATTATGTCGGGATTGCGGGCGTCGCCGAGCACTCCATGGTTTACATACATGCGCTCAATGAGCGCAAAAGGTTCGATGGGTACTCGAATAGAAAGTTGCGCACCGTGCCGATCTGAATCACTCGGGGTAATTACGTGAACACGTTTTTCAGTACCTGGCTCGGCGGGATCGAGAACAGAAATGAGTTCGCGCATGTATGACGTGAGTTGCAAACTGCGCGCACGCAGTGCCGGCATTCCCACTTCGGTAAAAACATGAAGTGCGCTAAGGGCCGGCGCCATGATGAACAAGGGCGGGTGCGAGACCGACCATGCGTCAGCTGTTTCTATCGGATCAATAATCGGATTCATCAGAAAGCGGGTTTCGGGTTTATTCGACCACCAACCTTCAAGCCGCGGGATTGTGCCAGCGTGATGCTTTTCGTGGATGAATGCTCCGGCAACGGACCCCGGCCCAGCATTGAGGTATTTATAGGAACACCAAATAGCGAAGTCAACATTCCAATCATGAAGATGCAGAGGAATATTTCCGGCAGCATGTGCAAGATCCCAACCGGCATAGGCACCAACGTCGTGGGTAACGGCGGTGATTGCAGGGATGTCCATGAATTCACCTGTGTAATAGTTGACGGCGCCAAATAAAGTTGTGGCGATCTCATCACCGCGTTCGCGCAGTACAGCAACAACATCTTCTGTTCTTAAACTATCTTCACCTTCACGTGGCTTTAAACGAATTACGTCCTCATCGGGATTACCGCCGCGAAAAGAAATATGCGAACGGATCGCATAAGAGTCTGAAGAAAATGCGTAATCCTCCATGATTATTTTGCGTCGACGATCGCGCGGTTGATAAAAACTGGCCAGCATTAGGTGAATGTTGACGGTGAGGCTGTTCATCATGACTATCTCGTCGGGCTCGGCGCCAATAATCGCGGCTGACTCTTGGGCTAACAGTGACGGGAACACCATCCATGGGTTTTCGCCATGGGAATGACCGCGGACGGCGAGTGTTGCCCACGAGTCAAGTTCCTGGTCCATCGCTGCCTTCGTAGATTTGGGCTGCAGTCCCAACGAGTTTCCGGCCATATAAGAAATCGGTTTACCGTTTGCATCGGTGGGAAATAGGTACTGATTCCGGGCAAGTGGATGATCAAGTTCACGATCCCGATGAAGGGCGTATTCCTCGCTGGCAAATTCAGGCTGGCCGCTCATCAACCTAGTCTCTCGCAGTCGCCCCACCCCGCATCTCCAACGTAGACTCAAACCCATGATTACCGGGCTGGGTGGGGCGAGCACCCCATGGACCTAATTTTTCCCGGAGTCATCTACCCCCAACAAGTTGAGGGTCTTGCCTGGTGGCCGCTGGTGCTCGTGGCCATTACTTTAATCGTTTTCAATATCGTGAATAACCGCGTTGCGCCGCAAACACACTACCTCCTCTGGTCATTTGTTGGTTCGGTCGTGCTCCTTGCAATCGGGTTGCTCGACGGTAACGACTTCACCGATATGGGCTTGGGCTTCGCCTACATTCTGCCCGGGTTGATCTGGGCCGGGATTTCCATTGTGGCCGTTACCACGGTCTATTTGATCGGTTCGATCTTCAAAAAATCTCGAGAAGCTTTTGCCGACGAACGAATCGGGGCACTTTCCGGTGGTCGCCTACTTTTTCAATCACTGGTAGAAGTGCCGCTAGGAACGGTTTTCTTTGAGGAGATCGCATTTCGTGCGGTTTTATTTTCGATGCTCGCCCGGCGTGTTGATCTCACCACCGCAATTGTTATTTCGGCAATCCTGTTCGGGCTCTGGCATATTTTGCCGAGCATCGGCACCCACGAGAACAATCCGGCTTTGGGTGGGGTGGTTGGCTCAGGTCGACGGGGAAACATTTTGGCTGTGCTGGCCAGCGTTCTCACCACCACTTTGGCGGGTGTTTTGTTCACCCTCATGAGGATTTTCTCAGGCAGTGTGATCGCTCCGATGGGGTTCCATTGGGCAACCAATGGCTTGGGCTACGCTTTTTCGTGGATCCTGCTTCGATTCCGTCGGCGTACTTCACAGATCAATCCAAAGATCAATCCAGGGGGTGAATGACAACCATGTCATTTAAGGAATACGATAGGGACCCCAACCAGGAAGTCCTCGAGGAAATCCTCGAGGGCAGTGAGCACGCTAGTTTTTTGGAGGAAGATTTAATGTACGAAGCCGCAAGTGGGAAACCCCTTTCAGGGCTCTCCGGCGCAGAAACCCAACCGTTGTCGCAGCGCGATCAGGCAATTCTCGGTTTTGAGCGTCAGTGGTGGAAGTACTCCGGTGCGAAGGAAGCGGCAATTCGCGAACTTTTCGACATGAGCTCAACCCGTTACTACCAATTGATCAACACTTTGATCGATACCCCGGAAGCCATGGAATTTGACCCAATGCTGGTCAAGCGCCTACGTCGGATGCGTTCAAGTCGCCAGGCGGCTCGCACCGCAAATCGCGCCAATATTCGTTAATTTCCTGTGCGTTTCTAGCACTTCCATTACCGTAAACACGCGCACCTAGGTCTAGCATTTTGTTTCATAGGTAATGCGACTTACGATGATTTATCAAGTGACTATTTGTATGTCTAGGAGAGTGGATCATTATGCGCCAGCGATCATTGGGTGTGTTCGGCTTTTTTAATGGAGCGCATGCCGCTAAAGGCGCTGTATCCGCGATCGCCGCGGCACTTATCGCCGGCTCCATGTTGGCAGCACCAGCCCAAGCCGCACCACGCGCAATTGTTGTGTGGGTTGACGCACAATATAAAGATGCCGCGACTGCGCTGTTCGCTAACGGCTATAAAAATCGGACGATCACTGTTATTGCGCGCGACATGTCAACAATCGCCCTCGATCTCCAAAAAATTGATCCCAATAGAGCCCCTGACATTGTGTTGGTTGACGGCGAGCAGGTAGGCGAACTCGCGAACAATGAACTTATTACTCCGATTGAAATTTCTTCCGCTACCTCGCGTGCACTCTCCAGTGTCGCAATCAGCACTTTCAAAGTCGGTCCATCTCTTTTCGGCACCCCAATCCAGCGTCAAAATATGGCACTCGTGACTAATGCGGAATTGATTCCCACCGCCCCCACGACCTTTAATAAGTTGTCGAACATGGCCTTGAAGTTAGTCGCTGGTGACCGTGCCGACATAGGTTTTGCTCTCGCGCAAGGCATAGATGGCAACGCGTATTCAACCTACCCACTCTTTGCCGGCCTCGGTGGATTCGCTTTTGGAACAACCGCGACGGGCAGCTACAACCCCGCCAGAATCGGTATCAACAATAAGAAGTTCGTGAAAAACCAGGCCCAAATTGATACATGGAATACAAGCGGTTTGATCGATTCCAATCTGACCGAAGAGCAGGCACGCATCGCATTCACCTCTGGTCGGGCGCCGTTCTGGCTCACCGGTCCGGAAGACATCGTGAATCTAAAAACAGTCACATTCCGTTACCGAATCACCCAGGTTCCCAGCATCGTTAAAGGAGTAAGCGCGGCACCATTTATGAAATCAATTGGTTTCGCGGTGACCTCCTTCGCCCAGACGCATAAAGTTCTGCCGGCCGCTAAGGACATCGTTGCGAATCAAATCACGAGCACAAAAGCTCAAACAGCATTTTATGAACTATCGCCTTATGTTGGCCTGCCCGCAAATTCTGCCGCGGCGGCTGCAACACCGGACCGGGTACTTCTTGCATTCGGCTCGGCAGCACTCGGTTCCACCCCGTATCCCAATCTTCCCGAATGGGGTCAGGTTTCCCTCGCACTCGGCGGCGCCTGGCGTGACAGTACCCGTGGGGTAACCGCCGTCAAAGCCGCAACAGCATTCGCCGCCGCACGAGCGCAAGCCGTAACCGCACTCACCCCGGTGCCGGTGCCGGCGCCAACGGTTGCGCCGACAATTCCGTAGGGACGCGGATTCGACCGCCATACTTACCTAGAAGGGCTGAAACTTACCTAGAAGGGCTGAAACTCACCTAGAAGGGCTGATTTACCCGCTGGTCTGAACCGGGTGCTTCGATAGATTCATAGGGGGATTGGGCCCAAATTTGCCAACGGATTTGCACTCTCACCCCGAGAGTGCTAACTTTTCCGTTAGCACTCTCACCATGAGAGTGACAACTCAATGAACCTAAATTACGGCAGTTTCCGAAAGGAACACTCTCATGGCAAAAATGATTTCATTCGACGAGGAAGCCCGTCGTGCACTTGAGCGCGGAATGAACGTGCTCGCTGACGCAGTCAAAGTGACGCTTGGCCCCAAAGGACGCAACGTTGTTTTGGAGAAGAAGTGGGGAGCCCCCACGATCACCAATGACGGTGTATCCATTGCAAAAGAAATTGATCTCGAAGATCCGTATGAACGAATCGGCGCAGAGCTGGTCAAAGAAGTTGCCAAAAAGACCGATGACGTCGCTGGCGACGGAACAACCACCGCAACCGTGCTCGCTCAGGCACTCGTCCGCGAAGGTCTACGTAACGTAGCCGCCGGCGCTAACCCGATGGGTTTGAAAAAGGGCATCGAGCGCGCAGTAGCCGTTGTGTGCGACGAACTTCTCGCAATGGCCAAGGACGTAGAGACCAAAGAGCAGATCGCATCAACAGCAGCGATCTCCGCTGGTGGCGACCAAGAAGTTGGCGAACTCATTGCAGAAGCAATGGACAAGGTCGGCAAAGAAGGCGTAATCACTGTTGAAGAAAGCCAGACATTCGGACTCGAACTCGAGCTCACCGAAGGTATGCGCTTTGACAAGGGTTACATCTCCCCTTACTTCGTCACCGACACCGAGCGCATGGAAACAGTTCTCGAAGACGCCTACGTCTTGATTGCAAACTCCAAGATTTCATCGGTCAAAGATGTTCTGCCAATCCTTGAAAAGGTAATGCAGAGCGGCAAGCCACTCATGATCATCGCTGAAGACGTTGAGGGCGAAGCACTCGCAACTCTCGTTGTGAACAAGATCCGTGGCACCTTCAAGAGCGTCTCGGTCAAGGCTCCAGGCTTTGGCGATCGTCGCAAGGCAATGCTGCAAGACATTGCAATTCTTACAGGTGGTCAGGTCATCAGTGAAGAAGTTGGTCTCAAGCTCGACACCACGACATTGGATCTTCTTGGCCGCGCCCGCAAGGTCGTTGTCACCAAGGACGAAACAACAATCGTTGAAGGTGCCGGTGACGCTGACCAGATCCAGGGCCGTGTCAACCAGATTCGCGCCGAAATCGACAAGAGTGACAGTGACTATGACCGCGAGAAGCTGCAGGAGCGTTTGGCGAAACTTGCCGGCGGAGTTGCAGTTATCAAGGTCGGCGCAGCCACCGAAGTTGAACTCAAGGAGCGCAAGCACCGCATCGAAGACGCAGTCCGTAACGCAAAGGCTGCAGTCGAAGAAGGCATTGTTCCTGGAGGTGGAGTTGCACTCATTCAGGCAATGAAACTTGCCGGTGTCAAGATCGATGCACTGGGCCTCACCGAAGAGCAAGCTGTTGGCGCAAACATTGTTCGCGTCGCTGTGAGTGCTCCGCTCAAGCAGATTGCTGAGAACGCTGGACTTGAAGGTGGAGTTGTCGTGGAGAAAGTCCGCGAGCTTCCTGCAGGCCAAGGCCTCAACGCTGCAACCGGCGAATACGTCGACATGATCGCGGCCGGGATCATCGATCCTGCCAAGGTCACTCGCTCAGCACTTCAGAATGCTGCATCCATTGCAGCCCTGTTCCTCACCACCGAGGTTGTTATTGCTGAGAAGCCAGAAAAGTCCGCACCTGCAATGGGCGGCGGCGACATGGGTGGCATGGACTTCTAGTCCATGTAACAGCCCAATTAATTCCCGGTAGGGGAGCAGCTCACAAAATGAGTTGCTCCCCTATTTTTTGTCAACGACCTTCCACTATCTGCAATCCGGGTACTCTTTGATTGACATTCTGGGAAAGGGGACTGCGCCATGAACGCGAACCAGCCCGCTAGTCAGCCCGGTCATCAGATCGAGGCCATCAGGCGCGATCATTTTAAGATATTTGAATCTCGGGCATATTTAAATTCCTGTTCCCAGGGCGCACTAGCGAACGAAGTTCGAGCGGCTTACGACACCTACCTCAACCAGCTTGAGGAATTCGGATCGCTTTGGGAGAATTGGGTTGGAGTGCAAGAAGTTGTCCGTGGACAGATCGCTACATTATTTGCAACACAATCCGATCAAGTTGCGGTAACAACAAGTGCATCAGCGGCGATGAATGCGATAGCAAGTTGCTTTGATTTTCGAAATGGTCCGAGCAAGGTCCTAACAACATCCCTTGAATTTCCCACCGTCGGTCAAATCTGGCACGCCCAAGAACGCAACGGGGCGGAGATTGTCCATGTTCCAGCCGACCCTGATCATCGTTTACCCGCGGAGCGCATCGCAGCGGCCATCGATAGCAATACGGCGATTGTTTCGATCACTCATGTGTGCTATCGAAACGGTGCTATGAACGACATCCGCGCAATCGTCACAGCAGCCCACGAGCGAGGTGTTCCCGTTCTTGTGGACGCCTACCAATCAGCGGGTGCGGTCCCTATTGACTTCGAAGACCTCGGCGCTGATTTCCTAATTGGTGGTGTTCTCAAATACATGTTGGGAAGTCCCGGGATTGGGTTTGCTTTAGTCAACAATAAGTCGTTGTCCGAGTTTTTTCCTACGGAATTCGTTCCGACAACAACGGGGTGGTTTGCGGCACGCGATATTTTTTCGATGGACATCTATAAATACGATCCGGCAAAAGATGCGCGAAGATTTGAAGCCGGCACGCCAAATGTTCCAAGTTTGTATGCTGCTCAAGCAGGGTTAAAGTTTTTGCTTGAGGTGGGTGTGATAAATGCTTGGGATGTCTCGAGTCAGCTGCATGAACAACTTCGAGAAGGTATCAACGAGCTCGGCGGAGTGTGCGCCACGCCAGAGCACGCCGGGGAACACGGCCCGATGCTGGCAGTTGCATCAGTTGACGAGCATGCACTGGTCAACGCCATGGCTCAAGACAATGTGGTGGTCTCAAGTCGTGATGGAAATGTAAGGATCAGTCCTCATTTCTATAACAACGGTCAAGATGTCGAGATGGCGCTAGCATCAATGGCTAAAAATCGACACCTTCTTGCCGATCGGTAGATTACGGGGATGGAGTTGCTGGGATCATTTACTTTCGTGGCAATTGACGGCGCTGAAGTCCGACTCAAAAGCGGAAGTTCGCGACTCATGAACGTAGAAATCAAAGCGCCGGTGCGCTCGGGATCACTTCATATTGTTGACTCGATCGCAACCATGAATTTGGTATTGGCTCTGGACAAACTTAAGACAGGGAACTTCCTCACTGAAGTTGCCGCCAGGACTTTCATTAGTGGCTACAAAGCCCAGGACCTGGTCTTTAATGGTTCAGGGCCGCGCAATGCCAATTCAGATGGCAGTGCAGATGGCAGTGCAGATGGCAGTGCAGATGGCAGTGCCTATGACGTGTTGGGAAACGCTGTAGCCGGGGAGATTGATGTCCAGATGTCCATCGTGCTCACGTCAGTAGGGAATTCGGCGCAGCCTGAAGTCGAACTCACGGGTTCTGCACAATTCGGAACGGTACACATCCCACTGCCAGGAATTGGAACTGTCGAAAACATGAACATCGAAATTGATGCTCGATTGGCCATTCGTCAGTCCTGATCCACGCTTCCCCGTCCTACATATTGTGGTGATTCAGCTTCCGGCTGGGTTCGACTTTTTATTGATGTTGAATGTCAGACCCTGTCAAGGGTGGCTCCTCGCAAAGCCGAAGGCCAGCCTGACTCGATCCCCGTTCACTGCGGCACGGTTTTCGCCTATTCCCCTCGGCGGGTGCACTACGATGATCACCACTATATTTAGCGCTCGGGCTGCGCCGTGCAGCTCTCAACGCGTGACATTGGGAGTGTTCAGTGATCATCGGAGTCCTTCACGAGGCACTTCCTGGGGAAACCCGGGTTTCAGCCACGCCAACTACTGTTGAGAAGTTGATTGAGCTCGGGTACGGCGTCGTGATCGAGCCTGGCGCCGGCGCCGCATCATCATTCTCTGATGAGTCATACGTCGTCGCGGGTGCGTCGATCGGAGACGCCGCCACCGCAAACATCATCTTTGGAATTAATGCGCCGTCGGCTGCGCAACTTGATCGATTCCGCGAGGGCACGACCGTCATCTCCTTGGTCAGCCCAGCGCTCAACCCCGACCTAGTCGCGGATCTGGCGCGTCGACGCATTACCGCACTGGCCATGGATGCCGTGCCGCGTATCTCGCGCGCCCAGTCACTGGACGTCCTCAGCTCAATGGCGAATATTGCGGGTTACCGCGCAGTGATCGAGGCTGCAAATGCTTTCGGTCGATTCTTTACTGGACAGATCACCGCAGCTGGCAAGGTGCCTCCCGCAAAGGTGCTCGTGGCCGGTGTGGGTGTTGCGGGCTTGGCTGCCATCGGAACCGCCGGCGGCATGGGCGCAATCGTTTACGCCACTGATCCTCGCCCCGAGGTTGCCGACCAGGTGTCATCCCTTGGTGGCAAGTACCTGGAAGTTGCAGCCGCCGACGTCGAGGTCTCGTCAACGGGCTACGCCAAGGAGATGTCCGATGACTACAACGCGCGTGCCGCGGCCCTCTACGCCAAGTGGGCCCCGGAAATTGACATTCTCATCACAACCGCATTGATTCCTGGGCGCGCGGCTCCAATCCTGATTACCTCAGAGATGGTCGCGAACATGAAGCGCGGCAGCGTGATCGTTGATATGGCCGCGGCTAATGGTGGCAACGTTGAGGGCACCGTGAAGGGCGAGGTCGTGGTCACGGCCAATGGAGTCACGATCATTGGTTACACCGATCTGCCGGGTCGCCTCGCGGCTCAGGCTTCACAGCTCTTCAGCACCAACCTCGTCAATCTGATGAAGCTCATGACTCCTAGCAAGGATGGCGTACTTGTCATCGACTGGGACGACGTCGTGCAGCGCGGCATTACGGTCGCCCGTGACGGAGAAGTCACTTGGCCGCCGCCCGCCGTGCAGGTTTCAGCAGCACCAACGCAGGCAGTAGCGGAGCAAGTAATTGCCGAGGCGCCGGTCAAGGTGCCGATGAGCGCCGCTCGTCGATTCACTTACATCGGTATTGGCGCCGCGGTCTTGCTGCTTTTGATTGCAGCGTCGCCAGCCTCTCTTCGCGTGCACCTCACCGTGTTCGCTCTGGCAATCGTGATTGGTTACTACGTGATCGGTAGCGTGCATCACGCATTGCATACGCCGCTGATGTCGGTTACCAATGCGATCTCAGGAATCATCGTCGTCGGCGCGCTCCTTCAGATCGGTCACGGCAACGCCGCGATCACGGTCTTGGCTTTCGTCGCAGTCCTACTGGCCAGCATTAACGTGTTCGGCGGCTTTGCCGTGACGCGCCGAATGCTCTCGATGTTCTCGCGGAGCTGATCACATGACTATTGAATCCCTCGCACAAGCAGCCTTCATGGTTGCAGCACTGCTTTTCATCCTCGCCCTTGCCGGCCTCTCCAAGCATGAGACCGCCAAGGCGGGTAATGCCTACGGCATGACGGGTATGGCAGTCGCGCTCGTCGCCACTATCGCCTTGGCTGTCGATCGTGGCATTGATTCCCTCGGCCTGATTCTTATCGGTGTGGCCATGGTCGTTGGCGCTGCGATTGGTCTGTGGCGGGCGCGAGTCGTCGAGATGACGGGCATGCCCGAGCTCATCGCAATCCTGCACTCCTTTGTCGGCCTCGCTGCAGTACTGGTGGGTTGGAACGGTTACCTACTCGTCGAGGGCGGCGGAAGTCCGGAAGAAATTGCCCTGCTCACCGCGCAAGGCACCTTGGGAATCCACCACGCTGAAGTCTTCATTGGTGTCTTTATCGGCGCAGTGACCTTCACGGGCTCTATCGTCGCGTACGGCAAACTTTCGGGTCGGATGAATTCGAATCCACTCGTACTGCCGGGTAAGAACATTCTCAATATCGGCGCACTCGTTGTCTTCTTGGTACTCACCGTGTGGTTCGTCATCGACCCATCGCTCTGGTTGCTGATCGTCGTAACGATCGTCGCTCTGGCTCTTGGCTGGCACTTGGTTGCATCCATCGGCGGCGGTGACATGCCCGTCGTCGTGTCAATGCTGAATAGCTACTCCGGTTGGGCCGCGGCGGCCGCAGGCTTCCTCCTCGAAAATGATTTACTGATTGTTACCGGTGCACTCGTGGGCTCATCGGGTGCTTACCTGTCCTACATCATGTGCAAGGCGATGAACCGCTCGTTCATCTCGGTCATTGCTGGTGGTTTCGGTATCGAAGCGGGGCCAGGTGAGGACAAGGACTACGGCGATCACCGTGAGGTGACCGCGGTCGAGACGGCAGAGTTGTTGCGTAATGCGCAGTCAGTGATCATCACGCCGGGCTACGGCATGGCCGTTGCTCAGGCGCAATACGGCGTTGCTGAACTCACCCGCAAACTGCGAGAGAACGGCACCACGGTGCGCTTCGGCATCCATCCGGTTGCCGGTCGCTTGCCCGGCCACATGAATGTTCTCCTCGCAGAGGCGAAGGTGCCTTATGACATCGTGCTCGAGATGGACGAGATCAACGAGGATTTCGGCGATACCGATGTAGTGCTCGTGATCGGTGCGAATGACACGGTGAACCCTGCAGCTGAGACTGATCCCGGAAGCCCCATTGCCGGTATGCCGGTGCTGCGTGTCTGGAACGCCAATGATGTGATTGTGTTCAAGCGCTCAATGGCTTCGGGTTATGCCGGTGTGCAGAACCCACTGTTCTTTAACGAGAACTCGGCGATGCTCTTCGGTGACGCGAAGGACAGAGTCGACGACATCGTTCGCGCCCTCTAGGAATTCGGCGCTAGTACTCCTGCCGCGCCGCGAGCCGCGCGAAGTGTCCACCGCTCGCTAGCAGGTTAGCCGGCGTGCCTTCTTCCACGATCCGGCCGCCCGAAACTACGATGATGCGGTCCGCGCGTTCCACCGTGGTGAGCCGGTGCGCGATCGCGACACGTGTGACCGGCCGGCCAAGAATCGAGCGCATAACGATGTTCTGGGTCAAGTTGTCGAGGGCACTTGTCGCTTCGTCGAGCAGGATTACCCGCGGATCACTCGCGAGAGCCCGTGCGATCATGAGTCGCTGGCGCTGCCCGCCCGAGATCGCCCCGCCCCGGTCGCCGATGGGTACATCGAGACCGCGTGCGCGCACCTCGGGCTCGAGCCCGGATTCGGCTATGACCTGCCATAGACGCTCGTCGTCGATCTGGAGTGGACCGCAAATGCACTCGCGGTATGTCGTCCCAAAAGGCATTGAGGATTGCAGCACCGTCCCGATCTGCCGACGCACGGCCGCGACGTCGAGGTCGGCGAGATCTTGTCCGTCGAAGGAGACAACCCCACTCCAAGGTGTTTCGAAGCCAAGGATGAGGCGCATCACCGTGGACTTGCCCGATCCCGACGGACCCACAACCGCTACGAACTCTCCCGGCTCGATCGTGATGTTGACGCCGTCGAGCAGCGGAGGCTGGTCAGGGTCGTAGCCAAAGACAATGTCGGTGAGTTGGATGCGACCCTGCAGCGGACCTGGCGCACGCGTTGGACCTGGCCGCTCGACCGCGGCGGACGTAATGGGCACCACGCGCTCAAGCACGGGTCCCAACTCAACCATCGTCGTCAGATTCTGGGCGAGCAAGCCCATTGCAATGGTGAGTTGTGCAACAGCGACGTACGCTCCCATGAACGCCGACGCGGTGAACGAGCCTCTCCCGGCAACCACCGCAATGACGAGTACTGTATTCAGCACGATCGGCCCAGCAATAAGAACCGGCTCCGCCCTAGCAAGCCCAACGAGTCGGCGCTCTAATGTCGTCAGCTGGGGCGCAAAGAGCCGGGCCCACCGAGCCATCGCTCGTGACTCTGCGCCGCTTACGCGAATGGGAACAATCGCACCAACTATTGCAACAAAACTGCTCTCAGCCACGCTTCGATCCTCGAGATACTGCTCAAGGTGCCCACGCGCGCGCATTTGTAAAATAGAGACAAGAGCCACGACGATGCCAATGGTGAAACACATCGCAATGCCAAGTACCACGTCGATCGCGAGCAGGTACGCCAGATTGACTAAACCAAAAACCGATGTGAGCACCATTGCGAGTACCCCGTCATCGACAGTTTCCCGGGCAGTCTCCACCGCCAGTGAACGGTTGAGGATCTCGCCAGACTGCATGCGCCTAAAAAAGGGCAGAGGTAAACGCAGGAGATGAGCCATGATGCCGGGAGCCAGCCGCGCATCGCTTGATTGGCGCAACCGAATGAGCAAGATATTGCGCGCGACGATGAGCATGGCGCCGCCCACGCTCCCAAGGGCGAAGGCAGCGAGGATGCCGGCCGCTAAACCAGCATTTCCCGAGGGCACGGCTACCCCAAAGAGCCCTGACGTAGCCACCGGCAGGAGTAGGCCAATGGAGCCTCCGAGCAGCGAGAGCAAAAGCAACAATCTCACTTGTGACAACCGCCCACGCACTGACCACCAGATGAGTGCGCGCCACGATGCATCGGGCGGTAGCGAACCGGTCACGACAACGGTTTCTGCCGCGTCCTCGATACCGTGAAAACGCGTGCGTGCGCGGGTACCACCAGCTACAGCGTTAGCACCCGATCCACTTGGCAAAATCGCTGAGGCCGTACCACCCACTGTGGTCACCGCCGGTCCCGGCAACGAGTTCCACCAGCGGGCTACGCGTGGTGGAGGCGCGACCATCAGACCGGAGGCCGCAGCGATGGCATCTATGGGCGGGAGTTGGCGCTCGACGCGAGGATCAGGTGCGCGCACCTCGCCGTTGATCGTGGACAGGGCAACGGAGTAGGCATCGAGTAGAGGTGAAGAGAAGCGCGGCGCTCGTGCTAAATCCCCGTTGGGAGTCGCTGCGGCTACGACCGTGTCGACGGCCTCGTCCCATGACGTATCGCGTGTTTCATTTTCTGGAGTATCGCGTTCTTCAGCCATGAACCAACTCCGCAAAAAGGCCCTCGTTAACGAGGTGTGTGAATGTGCCGCGCTGGACAATGCGTCCCGCATCGACCACGAGAATCTCGTCGGCGTCACGAATGGTGCTCAGGCGGTGCGCTACAAGGATGGTGGTCACTCCGCGAGTGCGAAGCCGTGTCTCCACGTCAGCCTCAACGACAGGATCGAGTGCACTCGTCGCCTCGTCCAGTACGATGATCCTCGGATCACCAGCCAGAGCGCGCGCGATAGACAGACGCTGCAACTCGCCGCCGCTGAAGCCGCCATCTGCGGAAGTGATGTTATGAAAGTACGCTCCTGGTCTGCTGAGAATCGCGCTTTCGATACAGGCATCGCGCGCAGCTCGCTCCACTGCATCATCTGTAATGCTTTCATCCCACAATGTGAGATTCTCACGGATCGTGCCGGGGAAAAGCACGGAGGTCTGTGGCACATAAGCGATGTCACGGGTTCGCATCTCGCGCGGTACCGAGAGACGAGGCGTCCCGTCTAGCGCGACGTAGCCCGACAACGGGCGCAATTCACCAATGACGAGTTTCGCGATAGTGGTCTTGCCACTTCCACTCGGGCCAACAAGTGCAATGCGGCGGCCAGCTACGATCTCCAAGGAAAGATCCTCGAGCAGAAGATCAATGGCGTCGCCATATCCGAAGTTGACAGAGTTCAGCGAGATCGCACCCCCTAGTCGACTCGAGGCCGCTGAAGGTCTCGTTGGCGTAGTTGTAAAAACTGTGAGCAACTCCGGGTCAAGAGGCTGACGCACGACGGGTCCGAACTGTTTCTCGGCACTTGTAATGGTTTGCGCTAACGCCCCAAAGGTGGCAAGCATTTGAACCTTGGTGAGTAGCAGCACCATAAAGGCTTGAGCAGCCACCACGGTGCCCAAATTGACAGTGCCTGCGAAGACCTCCGCGACCCCGATGGCAAGGAGTGCTCCCAGTCCCACAGTCTGAGCGAGGACTGGCACGAGAGTGAGATACTGATTGGCGATTCCCAACTGGGTGGCAGAAGACGCCACCTCCTGGCGGACACGAGCCCAGCACGCAAAAGAAAACTGCTCCCAGGCAGCTGCCTTGATCGACTCAACCGAAGAAATGACATCGGAGGTGTAACCACTCAGGCGTACCAGATCGGTGTCGAAACGACGCTGCAGGCTCTCGCGGCGCTTGAGTACACGTTGGCCAATCAATAAGGTGACGACGCTAACGAGCAGAGCAGTCAGTCCCATGACGGCGTTGAGGTAGAAGATCATGGCGAGAAACACGATTGCCATGAGTGAGTTGACGAGTGCAAACGGGAGGTAAAAGCCACCTCGCAGTGCATAGCGCTCTGCAGCATTAAATCGCCCAAGCACATTACCTACGCCGTAACGCTGAAGGTGCGGGATGTTCATCGTGAGGGAGTGCCAAACAAAGGCTGTCGCCCGTGAACGGAAAAGACGCTTCTGTTGGTGCCTTAACACGGCCGTCTGTATCACGACGGCCGAAGCAGCGACGGCGCCGGCGACGAGCAGACCTACCACAACTATCAGGCCCCACGTGGTGTCCAAGTCGACGATGTAGCGGTCGACAAAGAGTCGCATGAGCAGTGGCACCGCGATGGAGGGCACCAAGCCCACCACAACGGCCACGCCAACGTAAATCAAGCTTTTCCTCGACTGCAGCAAGACTTCAGCGATCACCCCGCGTGACGTGCGATCAGGTTCGAAGCCCGGCAACGGTGTGCCATCGGGTGCGATGCAGTAGGTGCGCAGCAGTGTATCTGCAGCGAGGTCTGACGGCAGTCCCTCTAACTCTCCGAGTTGTCGCTCTACAGTTTCAATCGACACAACTCGACCATGTGACGCAAGTATGGCGACAACTCGCTCTACCTGACTCACTGCGCGAAAGCGCCCGTCGTCATGAACCCGTTCACGGCGTGTTCCCACCCAGTACCGGCGAGTCGCGCAACAGCACGGTTACTTCGCTCAGCGAGCCCGCATTGATCTCCACGTCAGGGCCTTGGCCGATGCTCCAGCTGTAGCCGCTCGGGGTTGACGGATCTTGCAGAAGCTCAACAGTTACCTCTACCACTGGTCCCGACGAGAGGAAGTATTCGACGAGCGAGGTGTTACCCCCGACGATATAGCTGATTCGCTCAGCCGACACCGGTGTCGGCGATGTTGAAATGACGGAACCGCGGATTACGCCGTACTGCGCCGCGCGCGGCGCACCGGCCGGCGACATCGCCGCTGGTGCGCCAACCTCGATCGTGTGAGAGTTCGCTACGGAGATGAACGTCTTGACAACGAGGGCGGCATCGGCGGGCTGCAGGTAAATCATGGGGTCACCCGGCTGTGTGATACGACCTGCAATGGCGACCACTTCGGTGACGATGGCATCCACTGGACTGATGATTGACTCAACGTCACCCCCCACGATCTCTACGCGCAAGAGTTCATCGCCCTGGCTCACGCGCTGGCCCGGTTGGACCTTGACAGTTTCCACGAGGCCGTTCACTGCGGTGCCCACCTCGGTGAAGCCTTGTGCGGGAACGACGTAGCCAAACCCCGACACCGTCTGCGGAACACGGCCAAAGAACGCCCAAACCACAATGGCGGCCACGACCAAGCACAAGCCGGCCAGCGTAACCAGAAGTGGGCGCCCCAAGGAGGACGCACGCTTGTCGACAACGGCCGCGGGATCAGTCGGCGCTTGGATGCTACTCACGCCGTCACTCTAGATGATTGGTACGTTGCCCACAACAGAGATTTCACTCCCACTCCTTTGAGTACGCGACCGTTGGTGTCACAAAGGCCCGCTTGATGGTGCGCAGGATTCGCGCGTGAGCTGAGGTGAACTTTTGTGTGACTTGGTTCTCGTTGAGATGCACTGCTGTCTCTTCTCACAGTATTTTTCACAATCTTTCCCACAACTCAGCGTCCCTGCATGGTGTGCCGGCATGGTGTCCCTGCATGGTGTGCCGGCATGGTGTGCCGGCATGGTGTGCCGGCACGTGGACGATGCGAGCATGCTGAGCCTTACGAGCATGAATAATATATGGGGAAAATGGTGAGTATGCGTCAGGCCCGAATCGAGGACGCCCCTCTCGTGGCTTGGGATCTTGAAACCGCCACTGATCGAATGTTTTCATTTATGCTCGGTTCGCCTTGGGAGCAGTTCCTGATCAGGGTGGTTAATACCCCCGGTCACGCCTGGTCAATCGAACACGCGCGCATTGCCGAGATTGAAGGCAAGCCGCTCGGTGTCATCCTCAGTGGCCCAAGTGTTGTTTCCGAACCTGATGAATTGTCCGGATTACCTTGGGGCTGGACGCGGATGCGGCTCACGGTGGTGGGAATTGCCTTCCAATCTTTCCTTACCCTCATGAGGCAGCAGGGCGTTGGGCGCGCGATGATGTCGAGCATGCTCGCGCCGCAGGCATGACTAGCGTCACCCTCGACGTTGATGTGTATAACACCGTTGCATGTCGACTCTACGAACGCGAAGGACAGGGTCGACGACATCGTTCACGCCCTATAAAACGCAGTACCTGTACGGCCGTACCGGTGAGTGCGAGTCCTACAACCCGCGGCTGACCTCGGCGAGGTTGATTGTTTCGCTAAAGGCTGGCTCGCTCTGTTTTCCGGTGACCGGCCATTCAGGTGCGCGATAGATCGACATCCGTGCGCTGCGCACACAATCGCCCAGCGGGGAACAACCGAGCGTGCCGGACAGCCCCGGGTACTGGGTGAGGGTCAGCATCGCGCGGCGGAGGTCCTCACGATGGATGTGAATGGCCCCACCGGGTTGGGGTCTCGCCGCAGCACGGATGGCAAAAAAGATCATGTTGACAGCGTCGAAGGTCGCCGCGGATGACGTGACCGGGACCCGCTCATCGACCAACCGCTGATAGGCAGGGAGGAACTCGAGACGGTAGAACGCCCCGGCGTCAAGTCCGCTCGCATCAGGGCCCGAGGAGTACACCCCCTCAGCTTGCGGACCAAGTGCGCGAAGGAATCCTGCGGTCTGACAACTCTCCCCTACCAGCAGAGCTGCACTATCGAGCTTTGGCTCTGAGCGGATCGCCTGCACGGCCGCGATGCACTCTGGCTCGTATAGCGGAAGGAAGATCGCCTCTGGTTGCGCGGCTGCAAGCTCGGCCACGACCGCTGCGACACCGGTGGGATCGGTCGGTTGCATCACGCGGGCGACAACGCTGCTCCCCAGACCGGAAACACGGCGGATGAAGCCGTCGGTGAGGGGCTGTGAGTAGGGGTTATCAGCGGACCAGGTCGCAACCGATTGCGCACCCAACGACTTCGCCATGAAGTCACCGGCGACCGTCGCCTGCAACAGGTCGTTCGCGGCTGTCCGGAAGTAGAAGCGCTCGCGTGTATCCGACTCAGTGAGCAGCGGTGAGGTATTGGTGGACGACACCATCAAAATACCTGCCTCACTGAGAATGGGGGCAGCGGCTTGGAAGGCCGAACCCGAGCAGGTGGTTCCGACTACGGCCAGCATTAATTGATTCCCCGCGAAACGCCTGGCCCCTTCTTTCCCACTGTCAGCGGAGCACGCCTCCAGCTCGCTGATCAACTCCACGGGTCGATTCAGGAGCTGTCCATTAATTCCGTCAAACTCCCCATCGAGGTAATCGATAGTCATCGCCACGATGGCGGCGGTATCGCGACCGATGGGATCGTCGGTGTTGAGCAGGCTGCCGATCAGGATCGGCTCGGCAGGCTCGATCACGACACAGTTGGGAGGCAGGCATTCTGGTTTTGCTTCCGTTGACGCGCTGGAGCAGCCAGTGAGAGTTCCCGCGAGAATCGCAGCGGACGCAAGTGCGATCGGGCGACGAAGAGACCTCATGAAATTACCCAGGGGAGGTGTTCACCACGGGAAATCTCTTCGACAAGTTGCACGAACGGCTCCGGACTCACGGTCAAACCGCCCTGGAACGGGCCGTTGATGATGATGATGGCTCCGAGGTCAAGGGCAACCACCAGAACGATCCCGGAAGCAACGAAAGAATACACCCGCGAATAGCGCGAAGCTACGAGTAAACCGTTCGCGACGAGGGCGATTCCCGCGATCAATGCAATACCGAAGAGTGGAAGGGGAAGCGTCGTATCGGCGATCACAGCGCGCATGCGGCGCGCTGACACGATGTCATTGGCAGCGTCCTGGATTGTCGCGGCCACCACGGGCGAGATGTACTCACGGCCACCACGAGCGAACACCTCCTGCTGAAGCTCACGCAAACTGCTCGCAGCGGGTGAGAGCGATGAATCAGCGAACCGCAATGCCTCCCAGTCGCTGTTCACGACATCCTTGAGATAGGTCGTGAGTAGTGATTGGATCCGTTCGGCATCTGCTGGCGAGAGACCGGCCGTGGCCGATGCGAGTTGGTCGGCGGCTGCGACTTCGGCACCGATCGACGACTGGGCCGTTCGATAGGTGGTGTACTCGGCACTGATCAAGAACGCGGTGAGGATTGCGAAAAGACTGCCGAAGGCGGTCATGTAGGCGGCCGACACGATCGATACCCGTTCGCGGGACCCCGTCGGGATGAAGCGATGGAAGAGGAACGCAAGTACAAACGCGAACGTGATCCACAGGCCGAGCGACAGCAGAAGAACCTGCCAATCTTCAAGGCGAGTCAAGTCGGAGATCATGCGGAGTCCCCTTCAATCTCGGCTCGGAACGTATCAATCGAGGCACGTCTTTCGTCAGGGAGGAGTTCCAATGCGCTCTGCGCCGCAATAGTCGACATGACCTCGTCTGAAGTCAGATACTCGGCGAACTCCCGCACCGTGCGTTTCTTGGCAGCACCCGCATCGACGTAAAAGTACAGACTGCGGCTGAGGGGATAGGTCTCCTGCCTCACCGAAGTATCGTTCGGAGTGATGCATGAGTCACCCTCACCCAGTCCGATCAGGCGCATCTCACCGGGCCATGCACGGAAACTCGAGTAGTCCACGATGCCCAGCGCGGCCGGTCGGTCATCGATTGCATTCAGGACTGCGTTATTGCTCGTTGTCACAGTTCTATCTGCCGTGAGCGCTGACACTTCACCGCGCTCAGTTGCGATGGGCTCAATGACACGTTTGATGTAGGTTTCGATGGTTGCGGAAGCGGGGTTCGGGATCACGAACTCCCAGGCAGCGTTCGGCAAGTCCATGGTTGAGCCAAGTTCGGTCGCGAGTCCGCGTGCGTCCTGCCAGTTCCGATCCGCCGCGGATTCCGCAAACGTCGCGTCCAACTCCGCACTGGTCAACGCGTAGAGTTCTTCGTTCGTCATACAGGCCGGGGCCTTTGATGTGCTATCCGTAGCGATCACAACAGCATCCCGTCCGACGAGGAGTTCTGCGGGACGTATGCCTTCAAGCTCGCATGCGGCTCGTTCCTTGTCTGACATTGGCCTACTCGTTCCGATGACCTGCGCCAGCCCTTCGCAGAAAAGTAGAATCGAGCCACTGGATCCGATGAATTCGAGTTTGACGTTCACCATTGCGCGATCGGCGGCGTACCCTGCGACGGACCTGGCGATCAGGGTTTGCATGGTCTGCGAACCGGCGATAGAGAGTGTGCCAGAAACAGGTGGCGTAGAACATGCGGCAAGGGCACATGCAAATGTGGCGCACGCTGCGGTTGTTACCAGACCGCGCCCGAACGACCAAGTCACTTTGCTTCCTCCCGGGGGGAGGGTACTAGTCATTGTCGCTCTAGTGATGGTCGCCTACTGGTTATCTCCGATTTCACTACACATTGGACACCCGCAATGGCAAGCACTTCGAGCACAGTGGAATCACCCTCGTTGATCCATGGATGTCGACCTGATCACGGGCGCGCGCCTCAACCTGCGATGACAATTCAAACAAGTCCTACAACGGTGTCCGATGTGCCGATGTCTTATTGCACTTAGCGAATAAAGGACAAGGTGTGGGTATAAGTGTCATCGCTGTTGCGCACGGTAGCAACTTCACCTTTGATACCGAAGTAGTCTCCTGTACCCCCGACAATGGCGCGCGTTACTGGCTCGCCTATGCATTCTTCCGAGTGTCACTCTTTGATGGCGGGGTGCGTGTTCAACGCATGCGATTGAGTATCTAGGTCGGTCGTTCGCATGAGCAACTTTCCAACTCTCGTTTAGTGTCGTGGGATGCACCCACGTTGACCGAGTGTTTAAGCTGAGTTGACACGAAACTTGTTAGAACAGACCGACCTCATTACTACGAACGCCACCACCCGAGACGTCATCAATGTCATCATCGTGGATGTCCCCAAGTTGTTCATCGATGAGGAGTTCAGGATCGAGGTTGGGCGTTGCGTCGGGTGATACACCCGATGTTTGTTTTTCTGTCATAACGACACAGTACCGCTCCGTGTTGCTCTTCAGAGCGGTTTACTTTGAGATCGATAGTGGGAAGGAGACACGTCTACGTCCAGATCCTGGGGCGACCATTGGCCGCCCCAGGCCTAGCAGAACGTGTGCTACAACTGGATCCGGTTATTCCAGCGGGTTGGTCCCACTTTGGAGGGGAGCAGCGTGAAGATCAGCAAAATAATGAGTCCGACGATCGGGATGAGTCCTAGCCAAACCCACCAGCCGGTGCGATCGATGTCGTGCAAGCGCCGAATCCAAACCGATAATCCGGGTAAAAACAGCGCTAGGGTGGTGAGCGTGTAAAGCGGGGTAACGCCGCCGAGATCCCCGCCAAAAATAATCGAATCCAAGATGGACGAGACAATGGCGACGATTATGGCGAAGAGCGTCCACCACCAGTATTCAGCTCGGGTGGACCGCGCATTCCAGACGACATAGCCCCGGAAGCCCTTCTTGATCGCGCCGACAAAACTGGTTTTAGATGGTTCTGAATATTCGGTAATTTCGATCTCTTCCATGGACATATTGGACCTCCTAATTGGGCTGAATACTTGCTATAGGTTAGGGGACCGGATGAGAAGCAGCAAGCACATTTGCTGTTTTTGCATGTGCCCATTATCACCGCCACCATGTTCACCATGTTCACCATGTTCACCAGGTTCACCAGGTTCACCATGTTCACCAGGGCCGGGAACTCACTACCATCGGTATCCGAACCAATCGAACTACCAGACCTGCCGCTGCATTAACAAACATTTCGTTCGAGTTGATTGAGCGAGGGTTTTACATGCCCGGTGAGAGTTCAGCGGAATCAATAATGCGATAGGAGTAACCCTGTTCCGCCAAAAAACGTTGCCGGTGTTGGGCAAAGTCTGCATCCAGAGTGTCGCGGGTGACTACCGAATAGAAGTGTGCGGTTCGCCCGTCGAACTTTGGTCGCAAAATACGACCGAGGCGTTGCGCTTCTTCTTGGCGGGACCCAAATGATCCGCTGACTTGAATCGCGACGGTTGCTTCGGGTAGGTCGATTGAGAAGTTTGCAACCTTGCTCACGACAAGCAGGTTCACTTCACCTGATCGGAACGCGTGATAGAGGCGCTCGCGCTCTTTTACGCTCGTTGCACCGGTAATCACCGGAGCGCCAAGGTGCTCACTGAGTTCTGCTAATTGATCGAGGAATTGACCGATCACGAGAATCTGTTCACCTTCGTGCTTATGCACGAGCTGTTCGACAATCTCGATCTTTTCAGCTGCGCTGGCCGCCATGCGATATTTGTCCTCTTGCTCGGCAACGGCATAGGCCATGCGATCAGATTCGGGCATGGTGACCCGAACTTCCACACAATCTGCTGGTGCGATGTAGCCCTGGTTTTCAATTTCTTTCCAAGGTGCGTCATATCTCTTAGGGCCGATCAGAGAGAACACATCAGACTCTCGCCCATCCTCGCGGACGAGAGTTGCCGTTAGGCCTAGGCGTCGTCGAGATTGAATATCGGCGGTGAAGCGGAAAATTGGGGCGGGAAGTAAATGCACTTCGTCATAAATAATCAAGCCCCAGTCACGTGAATCAAACACTTCTAAATGTGTGTAAATCCCTTGACGTTTTGTTGTCATTACCTGATAGGTTGCAATTGTGATAGGACGAATTTCCTTTTTGGCACCGGAGTATTCGCCAATTTCGTCGGCCGTCAGCGTCGTTCGCTTGAGTAGCTCGTCCCTCCACTGCCGGGCGCTGACCGTATTTGTCACCAAGATCAAGGTTGTCGCTTGCGCCCGGTACATGGCCAATGCACCAACCAAAGTTTTCCCAGCGCCGCAAGGAAGAACCACGACACCCGAACCACCGTGCCAAAAACCATCAGCCGCATGGGTTTGGTATTCGCGCGCTTCCCAATCGTTTCTCAGTGAAATTGCATGACGTTCACCATCAACATAACCGGCGACATCTTCGGCGGGCCATCCAAGTTTTACCAGAGCTTGTTTCAGGTGGCCGCGTTCACTGGGATGAACAACAACGGTGGTGTCATCGATTCTGGCACCGAGAAGCGGTGCAACTTTCTTGCTCTTGAGGACCTCTTCGAGAACGGCTACATCAAGTGCTTGGAGGATCAGTCCGTTGGCTGGATCGCTATTGATCTGCAGGCGGCCGTAACGCGACATGGTTTCGGCGATGTCAATGAGTAGTGAATTTGAAACCGTGTAGCGCGAGTATCGAATGAGAGTGTCGATCACACTCTCGGCATCGTGGCCGGCTGCCCGGGCGTTCCACAAGCCAAGTGGCGTGAGTCGATATGTATGGATGTGTTCGGGAGCACGTTCAAGTTCGGCAAATGGGGCAATCGCTTTGCGGCAGGCAGCAGAATCGGGGTGATCAACTTCAAGGAGCATGGTCTTGTCACTTTGTACGATGAGGGGTCCGTCGGTCATATCCTGCTCTCCGGTAGTCGCGCTCGTTGCGGTCGATTGATTCTGGCGAACAGGCAACCTTACCGTGCTTTGGCAAACGGGGTTGCTGCTGGATCTGCCTGAAGATGAAGGTGAATCTGTAGTCTCCTAGGGAGTGGCTATTAGTTTCGTTAGCATTTTCGCCAGTAGTTCCACTCGGGGAGGTATCGCACTCGCGGACGCCCATTCGAAGTCGGCATGGGCTCCATCACCTACGGCTCCCATCCCGTCGATTGTGGGGATGCCGGCGGCCGCGGTGAGATTGCCGTCACTTGCACCTCCCACGGCGCATTCCATGAGTTCGGGGTAACCCAGTTCGCGGTTGGTGAGCTGGGCGATGGCGAATAGCCCGGCGCTCATGGCCGATTCCATTGCTGGTCGGTCGATTCCGCCGACGATCTCAATTCTGATTTGTGGTGTTGACGTGAATGCACGGATTAAGTGGTCAACGCGTTCCTGCTCTACGCGATTCCATGCGCGGACATCAACATGGACTTCGGCGAGATGAGGGACGGTGTTAGTCGTTGTGCCTGCGTTGCTGACGGTTGGAGTCACGGAAGTTTCAAGTTCTTTACTGCCCCATTGCTGGGTCGCAAGAATAAATTCGGCTGCAGCCACAAGTGCATTGACCCCGCGATCTGGATCAAGTCCAGCGTGGGAGGCAACTCCATGGAAACGCATTAAATAATTTGATGTTCCCTTGCGTCGCGTTTTGAGTGCGCCATCGAGTGAGGGCTCTAGGACGATCACAGCTTTGGCGTTCGTAATTGATTGCGCGATCAATTCGCGTGAGGCGTGTGATCCGGTTTCTTCGTCGGTGGTTAACAACATGCCTACACCGCTGGACTCGGTGACCCCGGACTCTTTGAGAGCGGCCCAACCTTGAACGACCCCCACCTTCATGTCGAAGACACCGGGACCAGTGATGCGGTCATCGGAGATGGCGAATGGAATTTGCGACAAAGTTCCCATCGGCCAGACGGTGTCAAGGTGACCTAATAGCAGGATTTCAGGTTGATCCGGTCCCCATCGCCAAGCGGGACGGCCATGGTGAATCTCCACCCGAGCGCTGCCGGGCAACCAATCATTTGCGAGTACTTGGGCGAGTTGGGTTACGGCGTGCGCGGATTCCAGGTTGCTGGTGGGCGACTCACATTCAACGAGTGCTTGAAGTGTCGCCAACATGGCAGGCAGATTGGCCGAGGGATCGGCAGGCAGGTTGGCCGAGAATTTGGATTGCGTGGCCATGGGCTCTCCTCGAGAGGGGTGTGAAGCGCGGCAGATACGGTTGCCTCGTGCCTGAGCATATTGCCAGTGGAGACATTCCCGCTGAACTTGTCAGGGAAGCGGCATTGGCTTGGCAGTTGCCTGCGGGTCGTGAAGGAATTGAGATTCGATCACTTGAGGTGGCATCAGAAATTCAAGATGCTGCGGAGATATTTGATGTTGTGTGGCCACCCCTTGGCGGTGGG
The DNA here is from genome assembly GCA_945861775.1 of Bifidobacterium breve. Lineage (GTDB taxonomy): Bacteria > Actinomycetota > Actinomycetes > S36-B12 > S36-B12 > UBA4592. Next base: position 3,628 of record CAMAVT010000009.1, on the reverse strand, counting down.
ACGCAGGTGCCTCCGAATCTACTTCGGGCGATCACCCATTCGGGTGGGTATTGTTCCGCCGCATATGTTGATGGTGTTCCCTTTGCGGCTGCCCTCGCACTATTTGGAATGCATGAAGATGAAAATGGGCGTCATAATCATTTGCATTCGCATATGGCCGGTGTTCTTGAGTCTCATCGCAACAGGGGATTCGGAACGCTGATCAAGGCTCACCAGCGATGGTGGGCTATGTCTCGTGGAATCGACAAGATTGTGTGGACGTTTGATCCTCTTGTTGCGCGGAATGCGAAACTAAATTTGGTGAATCTTGGTGTAAGCGTCCGAGATTATGAAGTGAATTTCTATGGAGCAATGAACGATGCCATAAATGTTGGCGAAGAATCTGATCGAGTTTTTGCGTGGTGGGATCTCACAGGTGATCGGGCGCGCACTGCCGCTCGTGGTGAATTAGGGCCGATCGTGGAATTGACTTCGAGTCAAGTTGTTGTGCAGACTCCGGAGGACATTGTTGCGCTAAGAACTAGTGACCCTGCGGCTGCACAGCAATGGCGAGATGAGATGCGAAGAAATTTGCTGCGGGAGTTTGCCGCTGGCCGAGAAATTGTTGGTGTGACAGCTCACGGGGACTACGTACTTGACACGGTGGGAGCGTGAGTCAATGAGTATTTCATTTAATATTCACAGCCTTGAAATTCCACTGGTGCGTCCTTTCCGCACCAGTTTCGGTTCACAAAGTGTCCGTGATGTTGTGCTCGTTGAAGCTGTTAGTGACGCGGGGATCAGTGGGTGGGGTGAATGCGTCACCATGGCGTGGCCGGGTTACAGCGCTGAATACACGCGTGGCGCAATTAATGTGATGCGAGAGTTTTTGATCCCAACACTTTTGCCACTGTTGGGCTCGACTCCGGCACCAGGCTCTGTGCGTGCGGCTCTGGCGGTCATGCAGGGAAATCCAATGGCAAAGAGCGCGATTGAGACTGCGTTACTAGACCTATGGTTGAAGGAGCGAAATTTGTCTCTGGGTGAGTTCCTTGGTGCAGTTCGTGATCGTGTTGATTGCGGTGTAAGTGTCGGAATCCCCAACTCAATTGCAGACCTGATTACCGAAGTCGGGCAATATGTGGATGAGGGTTACCGTCGCATTAAATTAAAAGTGGAACCCGGCTGGGATCTAGACGCTTTGCGAGCGGTTCGGGCACAGTGGCCCGATATTCCGTTGCAGGTAGATGCGAATCAGGCGTATCGGAGGAGTGATGCGGAGCACCTAGCAAAATTCGACGAGTTTGATCTATTACTGATCGAACAGCCTTTGCCAGAAGATGACCTTTTGGGCCACAAGCTGATTTCCTCAGTAGTGGCAACGCCAATCTGCTTAGACGAGTCGATTCTTTCTGTGGACTCCGCGGAAAGTGCTGTTGAATTTGGTGCCACCACGATCATCAATATTAAGCCGGGGCGCGTGGGTGGTTTTCTGAACGCGCGAGATATTCACGACCTGTGCGTCGAGATGAATATTCCGGTGTGGTGCGGTGGAATGTTAGAAACGGGAGTGGGCCGCGCCGCAAATATTGCTCTGGCCGCACTGCCTGGGTTCATCCTTCCCGGAGATACCAGTGCGTCAAGTCGGTACTACAAAGAAGATGTGACGCAGCCGTTTGTCCTTGATAACGGCCAGCTGCTCGTTCCAACCGGACCTGGTATCGGGGTTGAACCCATTGCCGCAAATCTTGCAGAGATGTCGACAAACATCGAGCATGTTGAGGTTTAGTCGGGTGGGTTCTAGTTATTGATCTCATTCATTTTCGCTGGCGCAATTCCGCTGATGCGCGAGATGGCGAAAGTTCGCACGTTTGCGCTTCCGTGATCAAACGCGGTCATGGTGCCATCACCCATGCGGATAGGCTCAACAATTTGCGTGCTGGTGCTGCCGTCTGCTTCCGCGTAACCGATCCATACTCCGGTGTGGTGCTCCTGGGCACTTTTGAGCAGGGAGATAAGTGCAGAAGTGTTGAGTGAGAATACTTCCTCGGGTTCGGCCAGATTTGCCTCGGTGACCTCTCCTTTGAGGAGTGCGCTGGCAATGCGCGCAGCCTCACGTTCGGTAATTCGACGCGAGTGGCGGCCCAGGCGCGCGGCAGTTGCCGCCTTGGGCTTTGATTCGGAATCTTCGAGAATAACTTCAGTTGCATTATCTATGAGGTAGGTCAAGGGTTGTGGAATTGATCCTTTAACCCACTGCCCAAAAAACTCATTGAAGTCTCGCGACTTCCAACCGGCCTGCATCCCGCGTTCAATCGTGTCGGCGGTAAACCGATAGACGCTCGCGGCCCCGCGACTTTCAATGTCAGCGATTGCGTGTAATTTCTCGCCAACCTCCAGGGGCAGTGGTCCAGCTGCGATGACGGTCAGGTCACCCTGAATGAGGAAATCAGTCACTTCGGCCGGAAGCTTGAGGGCTGATCCGGCGACCGGAGCATCATCCGCTGTGATTCCAATGCCCGCTTCGCACAAAATTTCACCATGAGCAATCCCGATCCACTCCGCTTCGCGCAGGGTGACTTTGGCGACTTCCTCTCGGCGGGCCCCTCGTCTCCGGGGGTAGAAGTGGTCAAGTGCTTTGACAAAAAGTTTCCAGTGCTTGGTCGCAGCAGCATCGGTGTTTTCATTCCACCATTGCAGTGTGCGAAGTGTTTGCCAACGCATGACACCGACGGTGGGTGATTCACCGGTTCCCGAAAGTGGCTTATTGCCTTCGCTGCCCATGAGTGGAAGGTCAAGCCATGCTTGAGCGAGTACAACCCATTGCGATTCTTTCGATTTAATGCGCCAAGTTTCATACTTTGTTGTGACTTCCCACTGCAGTGAAGTGGTCAGTGCGATGAGTCCAGCGTGATACAAAACTTCAATTAGCAAGCAAGCTTCGTTCAGTGGAATTGCCAGAAACTTTGCAAGCTGATCGACATCTTTTGTTGCGATCCCACCGGAGCGAAGTGCGGTTAGGGGTGCAGTTCGGAAAATGTAAAGTGCGTCATGAGCCAATGACATAAATGTGTGTGCTGCTAGACCTGACTGCATTTGCAGATCCTGTTTCGGGGCCGTTCCTTTTGACTCGGGTGGAAGGGGGACAACGAGAGCATCGGAGTAGCCCTCATTCAACGTATCGCGCACGGAAGTCACGGCGCTGAGCGAATCGGGCAATCCCCACACCAGACCCAACTTGAGAAGTACTTCGATTTCTACCCCGAGGTTTTCTGCGACGAGGGGATCAACCGACGCGGAGAGCGCATCGCTGCTCATCGAGTTTTCGCGGAGGGTAAACAAGACATGTAGTTGTGGCGCCGACAAAATGTCGAGGGTCCGGCTTACCGAAGGTGTCGCGGTTGCACGTCTGGCCAAACTGGAAATGTCGGCGGGCGCAGGGTGAGCCAAATCGGGGCGACCCAGGAAAAGTTCGGTAAGTTCAACCTCACTGCGATTGCGTAACGAATCGGCCAGGCTTCGTGGACGGCTAATGCTCATTCGCTTGGTGACCCCGATGCTGTGATTGACGTTAACGAACCAGATGAGCGAGGAGACCGGGTCGAGCGAGAACGCGCCGACATGGTGAGGCCGACCAAAACTGTGGCTA
>CAMAVT010000008.1 GCA_945861775.1 Bifidobacterium breve | reverse complement strand
AACCTTGGTGTTTTTGCCTAGCGGACCAGCCCATGTATAGGTATCAGACATGTAGCTGTCGTTGTGAATATTCGAGGTCCCGTTGGCCGCCATGAACGGGTTCTGCGGAATTGCACTCAGCGGAACCGGATTCGGTTTGGCTGGCTCGCCATAGAAGGGCTTGGAGACCGCCTCACCAGGGCCGTTGGGGATCGGCACTGCTTGGGCAACAGCAGGTGCGATGCTGGCCACGATGACGCCGAGGGCAAGGGCAACCGAAAGCTTCTTAATTCTTTTCATGTGTTGAGCCTAGACCAAGTCGAATTAAATTAATGAGACATGACTAGTTCCTCGGCGGTATCGTGTGGATGTATCAGACTCCGATACCGCCGAGGGGCAGGGTGATTCTGGGTTGGGTGGCAGGCTGAAGGCGCTTGGCTCGACGCTGCTCAATGAGCAATCCAGCAAGAACCGCTGCGGTCGCCGCGTAAGCAGGTTTGCCGGCCAGGTTGTCGAGTTCGGTTGGATCTTTACTGACGTTGTAGATTTCAATTTGATCGTCGAGCGGTGTTGTTTTCACCGTGATCTCAGTGGTGTGTGTTCCCGCATCGTTCATATTTCCGTCGGTGTGAGCGGTGACATCCTGTTGACCAGGGGAGCTCCAGAAGTTGGGGTTGTCGAAGTAACGGTTGTACTTCCACTGCTCAAGGGTTCCGCCCGGACCGGTAGGCAACTTCGCTATGACGGTCTCGATGTGGTTGGGCTGAGCCACCGCATAGAACATCTCGCCGTTAAACGAGGTTTGATCAGCACCGCGCGTCGGCTCGTCATCGGTCATGAAGTACTGCGGTGTGTTGTAGCGGGTTGCGTCAACCTCCCCGAGAAGGAAAGGCGTGAGATCGCGTCCGACAAAGTCTTGGACCTGTGTGTGCGTGGTCCGCAAGCGACGCTGGATCGCGCGCAGATCTACACCGGCCATGCCGATCATTGTGGGAATCAGATCCGCATGGGATGTGAGTGCATCTGTAGATCTCGCTCTGGGGAACAAGTTTGAATTTTGGATAACGAATGGCACGCGCAGTACTTCGTCATAGGCCTGATGCCACTTCTGGAACAGACCGCCGTGGGAACCGAGTAACTCGCCATGGTCGGAAAGGAAAATGACGACGGTGTCGCGTTGAGTTCGTGCGTCACTCTCCTTCAATGCATCAAGGACCTTGCCAATTTGGATGTCGACGTTTGCCTGGAGTTGGTAGTAGAAGCGGCGATACGCTTCCGTATTTTGTGAGAGCTGGAACGCCTGCTGGTACACATCGCGGTAACTGGCCTGCGCCGACGGCTTCGTGGAGAGGTCCTCCTGACTGGAGGTGCGGTACCGATCATCGAATAAGCGCTCGGGCACGGTCGACCCCTGCAGTTGCCTTAACAGGTAGTAAGCCGGTGACAACAGCGTTAGGTCACCCCACAAAGTGATGTCATGGGGATCCACGAAAGAAGTGACGAGTAGCCAAGGTCGTTTAGCCGTGCGAAGGCGGGCAATCTGATCGGCTCCCTGTCGCGCGTAGACCTCATCACGGCCGGTTCCGTTGGGGCCAGATGACGCAGAGTTCAGTGGATTCTTGCCGTGGGGTTCTGGACCGACCCATCCGTCGAATCCGTAAGGGGCGAGCCTGTTTGCCTCAAGATAAATATCTTCGAGAGCGGGGATCGGAACGCCGTTGGAGTCGTAGGTAGCAACGGCGTTGTATGACCCTGGCTCGTAGAGGTCGGCATCGCTGACGTGCCACTTTCCTTTGTAGTAGGTCTCATATCCCGCTGCGCGGAAGTAGTGGCCCATGGTTGGAACACCGGTTGGATCAAGCCAATACAGATCTTCCTCGATGGCGCTTTTTGCGGCACCCGAAGTTTGGGTGACTCCGTGAAGTGAGGGGTACTGTCCGGTGAAAATCGACGCACGACTCGGGGCGCAGGCCGCTGACATGATGTGATGGTTTTGAAATGTCATGGCGTTCTGGCTAATTGAGTTGATGTTACGCAGGTTGGTCTTGCGCCAAGCCTGCAGTTCCGCTGACTCATAGATCGGGGCGTAGCGCATCTCGTCAACAACAACGACGAGGAAGTTGGGACGTCGGGTGATACGCCCGCGAGGAGTGAAAGGCAGCAGTGGACTCTCTGCTGCGGCCGCTTGGTTGGCCGCAACCCCGGTCAGGGCCGCAGCGCCTACTCCGGCTCCGAGGAGCTGAAGCATTGTGCGTCGGGAGAGTCCGTTAGTTGGCTCTTCAATATTCATCTTAAGTCTCCTCTGTTAGTTATATTTCGTTTGGAGTCGATCGTGTTAGAGACTCCGCGATTCACGATTGGGCCGCGGAAGTTGTCGATGATGATGTTGTCGCGTGTTGCAATCCCGAGATCGACAGCGGCCCGCACTGCCCTGAATGCGCGGACATCATTGTCGTAGGCGATATTGTCGTTTCCCTTGTTGATCAGGGTCATTTCTGCGTTACGCAGATATGTAAAGTTCATTAGCGCGATGCCGAGATGGGCGATTCCCAAAAAGCGGTTGCGTCGGATTACTGCGTTCTGCATGTAGGACGGGTTGAAAAAGTTCGGGGTGCCAGCCCATCCGCCCAAGAGCACAGCAAATTGACGGTTGATCGCGCACGTGTTGCCTTCGATCAGGGTGAGGCTCTCCTCGTTACTGTTTCCGGTCAAAATACACACCGCAGTAGGTGGTGCCTTGCGCATGTCAACGGTGTTATTACGAATGATTACCAATGCGGCCTCGGAATCCAGAGGTTTGATTGCGGCCGGGTGACCCCCACGGCGGATTTCACCCGGTGACTTGGTGAGTTGGGCCATATTGGATTGCGTGCTGGTTTGGGTGATCCGATTGTTTTCGACGATATACACAGCGCCTGGTCCTCGACAGCCTTCGATCTCAACCGCTTCGCCAGCGAGGATTACATTGTTGGTGATCTGGATCCGTGACAGGTGGCACTGAGCGAAGGCGAAAGCATTGTCGTCTCCCACGGGCATTGGAATCTCGTTCGAGATGATATTGCTGTCATAGATCACTGCGCCGGTGAGTTTGGGGCCATCGGTGGTGCCAAGGCGGGTGAGGGCAGCAGTGATGGTGGCCGAGTCGGCCTCGGGTACGGGGCCAACGCTCGCTCCTGCGACGGCGAAACGGAACTGATTGCCAGGAATGATTCCCGAGACGCGGTTGTGCAGGAAGTTGAAGGTGCCGCGGACTTGAAGAAGCATAATTGCCATTGTTTGTGCGCCGTTAAACCAAATTCGCTCAATGGTGATGTTGCCCAGTGGGCCTCCCGTGTCAAGAATGGCGAAAGGAGCCATGCCACTCGACTTGATAACAGTGGCGGGTGAGCTGGCCGCGTCGGTGACGGATGGGTCACCGACACCACTGATGGTGACGGGACCGGGAACAATCACACAGAGTGAGCATGCGCCGAAATCAAAGGTGCCGATCAGTTGGACGGTCCCACCCACGGAGAGAAAAGCCTGGGTGACCGCGGCCTGAACGTTGACGGGGTCGGTGGCCGGGTTGTCCTGACCGACGACGGTGATGACCGCACCCAGATTTTCTTTCTGGACGACTTCTCTGGCTGCCTGGAGTTGATCGATCAGTGCATTAAGGGATGAGGCACCACCCAGTTGAGCCGCCGAGGCCGTCCCGGACGTAACGGGTATGGCTAATGCCAGAAGCGTGAGAGCGATAGTGGATCGCCGCGCAATTCGCATTAAGTGTTTCATCGCGCTGTTCTCCTCAAAGACCCTTGGGTCAATCACGTAGACAGATGTAAGTTCAATATATGGTGTAAAAGCCGCAAAGCGCACGAGTTTAAGGTTTATTCCCCCTGCACCCTTCGGTTTCCGTGTGCGGCCAGGTTTTCCTGAGTCTTCGCCTGATGTCGCATGAGGCGCCAAATGATCAGAGCAGCGACAAGTGTCCCCAGCAAGCCGATCGCGATATTGGCTCTGAACCCAGCAATCAGTGATTCCTGGTGCAACATTTCAACCGGATAACTAGCGGAATACGTTGAATAGACATTGAGTTGGTCAACACTTGATGGCGCCTCAACAATTTCGGACACGATCTTTGTCACATTCGCATCATCCACTCCGGCTGACAAGAGTTTGAGCATTAGCTCGGACTGAATGACGCACAGGGTGAACGCCGAAATAAATATGGTTCCGAGTATTCCCCCCACGCTGCCTGCGGCAGATTTATAGGCGCTCATGCTTCCGGAGCCAGCCGGAGTCGCACCACTCATGATCACACCCGCGATGGTTGCCCCGAATGCAGCGTTGAATAGCCCGAATATCGCGATCAAAACTGAGGGAACCCACACAGGTTGATCGGGTTGAATCCCGAAGAGGAAGCACAGCCCGACGCCTTGTAGTGCGAGTGCAATAAGGCCAGCAACGTAAACCGAAAATCGACGCATGACGTATCGGGCCACAACGACCGTGCCGAATATGCCTACTGCCTGCAGAGGTAGCAGTGCTATCGATGTACTCGTCAGTGAAAGGTGATAGACGTATTGAAAGCCCACCGTGATCCAGAAGTAGATGTTCGTGATCGACACGAGTGCGGCTACGAGTAGGAGCATCCGGGTCTCATAGTCTTTCAAGGGCGCTAGCGATAGGCCCGGAGAGGAAGATCGACGGTAGGCGACCACCAGCAAGACACCCGCGAGGATCGCACCCATCACCTGAATGATCATCTTTGGATTAAGGAAATCACTCCAATCAATTGACCCCAGCGCTCCAAGGGCAAACGCGAGCATGATCCCCGCCAGAACTCCGGTGGCGATCTCTGGCCGGCCAAGATCTGCTGAGGCTGTTCGCGATGGAGCCAACTTCAGACACAGGAACATCACGAAGCCAATGAGCGCCCAACCCAACGGAACGAATCGCCAGTGTCCGTTGTCGACCACAAAGCCCGTCAGCAGAGGGAAGATCAAGTAGACGGCAGGACTCATGGCACCCAAGAAAGCGAAGGCAGACGCTCGCTGCCCTTTGTCTACGACGTAGGCGTTGATCATGCTTATGGCGAGAACGGCTATTGCGCCATATGCCGCACCAAGGAGGGCATAGCCAACCGACAGCATCACGAAATTCACGGATGCAGCGATCAAGAGTGAGCCAAGGGTGAAAAGTCCAACTGTAATGAAAACGGATGTGCGATATCCAAGCCAAGACGGAATCTGACCGGCGATGAACACCACAAGGATTGCGGCCAGTGCCTTGATCGTCTGTACATCCGTGAATTCATCTGTGGAGAGGTTTAGATCACTGGAGATGGCATCGACAAGGTAGGTATTCCCCACGGAGACGACCATGGCTGCAGCCACCATGATCCAGCCAAGCAGAGCCGGACCGATCCACCATGTCGTGCGCGCGCTTTGGTTGAGTTCCCCCTGCATCGACTCTCCCCGGGCCCATTTGTTCGTCCTATCCAATTCAGCCATTGAGGCATTCACGGATATAACTGGCAGGGCTAATGCCATGTGCGTGTTAACGATAGTGGTTCACCGGGTCGAAGGGGACCGATAACAAGTAGAAGTACACCCGCGAATGGCTCCCGAACAAGTGGAGCCTTAGCGGGCGTGCTTGACCTGACTCCAGTAATGCTGGATCATTGAACGGTAGTGAGTTTGTTCGCTCCGCGACCAGCCGCTACTAATCCAGGAGTTAACATGCGTCTCCAATCCTTCTCGCATTCCAGCACTGTCTTGCTAGCCCTGTTCGGTGTCGCGGTCATTGCCGCACCTGCGGTCCAAGCAGCAAGCGGCAGTATCACGATCAGTTACTCCAACGGTTCAGCTTGGCCGGCGGCTCCCAACGGACCAACCAATATGTACAGCAATTCGCAGACCGTACTGGCTACATCGACAACCGGGAATCCGGTCGTGTTCTCGGTGACCGGTGGCTGCGCGGTTACTGCAATAGCAAGCACCGGTGGACCTGCATCACAGGCCAAGATCACCGGAACGGACGGAGGCGTTGACTGCGTACTGACCGCGACCTCGCCAGCCGGAAACTCAAGCGACGCGGCAACGATCACGTACACGCTGAAGTCCATCCCTACCGGGCAGAGTGTGAAGTACGGGAGCGTAATGAATAAATCAACGGTCAATGTAAATAAGACGTATGTATTAGGTGCGTATCCGTTGAAGACTTCTCAGGGCAAGACCGTCACCTTCTCGATCAACTCAGGGAGTAAGTACTGCTCGGTGAAGAAGGACACCAGCAAGGGCTGGCTGCTCGTGGTCGGTTCCAAGACTGGTAAGTGCACAGTCCTTGCCAGCGCCGCCGCTCTTTCGCCCAACTATGCAGCGTTGAGCCGCCAGCAGTCGTGGTCTGCCGTAAAATAGTGGCCCGAAAATAGCGGCTCGGACAGATTGCGTGCGATTTCAGGTTGGCTTCCCAAGAGTCACCCACGACCGCTACCATGCCCCTATGTTTCCTCGTAGGCTGAGCAAAAGGAGCGCTTCATGACCAAGGTAATTTCCATCCACTCATTCCGTGGGGGAACGGGTAAGAGCAATACTTCCTCCAACCTTGCTGGTCAGTTGGCCGCGGCGGGCAACCGGGTTGCGGTCGTGGACACCGATATCCAAAGCCCGGGGATCCACGTCCTTTTTGGTTTTTCCGATGACCTCGATAACACTCTGAATGATTACCTGTGGGGCAAAATTCCCATCGCCCAGGCGGCTCACGATGTCACCGAGCGTATTTCACGATCCACAACTGTTGCTGAAGGTGGCGCGCTCTACTTAATCCCGTCAAGTATGAAGTCGGGTGACATTGCTCGGGTCCTGCGTGAAGGCTATGACGTGGGAACACTCAATGACGGTTTCCGCGACCTTGCCCGCGATCTGCAGTTGGATTACCTACTCATTGATACGCACCCAGGTTTGAACGAGGAGACGCTGCTCTCGATCACGATCAGCGACATTTTGTTATTGCTGATGCGTCCAGATCGCCAAGATTTCCAAGGCACCGCGGTGACAGTTGACGTCGCTCGAAAACTCGGAGTGCCCGAACTGTTCCTGATCATTAACAAGGTTCCCTCGAATATTGACTCCGTGGACTTGCGCGAACAGATGACGCAGATCTATGGTGCTGAAGTGGCAGCGATCCTCCCACTGGCTGAGGAAGTTGTTCAAAATGCCTCAGAGGGATTGTTCTCCTTGACCAGCCCTGATCACCCGTGGTCTGAGCAAATACGTCAGGCCGCAGCTCGGGTCTCCCAGCAGTAAAAAATTTCATGGGTGACAAAGACGAAAGTTTGAGCCCTGCCGAGGAAGATCCTTGGGGTTTTCTAGCGGTACCCAAGTCAGCTCGGGCGCCCAAGGAGCCCGGATCACATAGCACTTCTGCCGCCGCGGAATCCGAGGTTGTGCCGTCGGCGCGGCGGGAGCGGGGAGAGTTGCGTGCCCCGGTCGCCGGTGCATCTCTAAAACAGCGCGCTTGGCCAATGGCGGCAGCCTTGGCAGGTATCTTTTTTGCCGGGTTCATCACCGAAGTTGTCGCGGCCAGCCAAATGATCGCACTTGCAGGAACAAAATCACTCCTGATCATCTATCCACTGGGTGGGTTGGGCCTGATCATTCTCGGATTGGCACAATTTCGCCTTGTCGACGGCACGGCGAGACTCAAAGTTCTTCGCTACGCGACCTTGGCATATGCACTTCTTTTCGCAATTGCGTTAGTTTTCATTGCCGGGGGACTAGCACCCATTCTTGCTGTCGGGCTGATCTGGATTTTGGCCGATCAAGTCAATTATCTTTTGCCGCTGTTGGTTTGGAGCCTTGCGGGAGATGACTTCAATGTGGCTGAGGGTCGCAAGATTTTCGGTTGGCTCGTCACTTGGACCTATGTCGGGCAAATGTTGGGACTCGCTGTAGCGCTCGCTACCCCAGTGCTCCTTCAAGGCTTGAACATTAATTTGAGTTGGCTATTGATTATTTCACCGATCATGTGCGTGATTCTTGCGTTGTGGCTGCCCCGAGCGTTGCGCGATAGTTCTGCCGCCAAGGGGACCGGGCAGCGAGAGTCACTTAACGAATCCATTAAGGGTGCAGCCGATTTCATCAACGGCGTTCCCGTGTGGCGTTCGCTGATGGTTGCATCCACTCTGACATTTATCGCTGGTACCACCGTAATCATGGGTTACGGCGTTGGTATCGGTGACCTCGTTGACCGTGATGCTGCGAATTTACAAATTATTTTTGCGGGAACGTGGATTGTTGCGCTGGGAATTTGCTGGGGTATTCAACACTTCTTTGCTGAGAGGATTGCTGAACGTGTGGGTATCCCCGGCACCCTGATCATCTTGCCGATTGCGACAGCGATTGCAGCTATTGCGCTCGCGATCGGATCTGCGGTCGGTTCTATTGCGTTACTTATTGTCGCGATCGTAATCTGGCGGATTCCCCGATGGAGCCTTGACGAGAATGCCCGCAGAGGCGCCCTCGCACTCGTTCCCGATGAGCGCCGGACACGAGTCTCATTCCTTATTGACCTAACACCTGTTGCAGTTGGATTAGTTGTCTCAGCTCCGATTGTCGCGCTTGGCTTTGCCACCGGCATGCTCTGGCTGCCCGGAGTAGTAGCCGTTGCTATAGCACTTGTTGCGATTGTTTTCTCGCGCAAAGTTATGAAAGGTTGGGAAGAGAGCCTGATGAACTGGCGTCTTCGTCGCCGGAAGCAAAATCGAACAATGGGTCTGGCTGAATGATCCTCACGACGGTCCGATTTGAGCAAAAATCCAAGGGAAAGAAGAAATAAATGAGTACTCCAACAATGACAGCCAATGAATCTGTGCAGCCGCCTACTGTCGATGATTCGATATCGCAGTTGAAGCGCGATGTCTACATTTCCTTGCGGATCAAGCTCGTCGTGGTCTTCGTCGCGCTTTTTACGATCGTTTTCCTTGCCATCGCGATATGGGTATTGCAGTTCTCTGCCCAGTCGGCTCAGGATCGACTTGCGCAGCAACTCATTGGTCAAGTAGAGGGTGTTGCGCAGACCGTGGACGGTGATGCCTTCGCCGAGTTGGTTGCAACAACTCCCGCCGTCTTGGATCCGGCAGAGGAGACTGGGTTCGGTTATCCGGACAATCCGATTTACGCAGAAATCGCGCAGGGCTTATACGACGCATTTCGGGTAACTGGTTCGGGAACGTACACCTGGTACAAAGATCCGCAGGACGGTCAGATCTACACCGCAGTGTCGTCCGGGTATTACCGAGAGCCTCAAACCGGGTATCGGTACAAAATTCCACTCGATCAGGTGACCGAACCGTCCACTTACGCGTTGATGGACCAAGGTTTATCAGTTACAACCGAAGAGCCGGCCTACACGGATGCTTTTGGATCGTGGATGGGTGTCTACAGCCCAATCCTGAATTCAAGTGGCGTATCCGTGGGGGGTATTGGGCAGGACATTTCGTTGGAGTACGTATCTGAAGTTCGCGCCAAGGCCGTGCAGCAAGTGCTTCCTGTTCTGTTAGGGATCTACGTCATTCTGGTGCTGCTTGTTTGGCTACTCGCCTCGAGAATCGTTAAACCAATCCGCCGACTCACGGATGAGTCCTCTCGGATCGCTGAGGGTGACTATGACCGAGATCTCGACTCGATATCGCGGGCTCGACTGCAAGACGAGATCTCAACACTGGCTTCCACGTTTGCGGTAATGGCCAAAAAGGTCGCAGAACGTGAGCGTTCCTTGCAGGTCGAAGTCAAGCGACTGAGGGTGGAAATCGATTCAACAAAGCGCGCGGAGTCGGTCCAGGCCATTGTCGACAGTGAGGGATTCGCGGAGATCGCCCAGCGAGCCGCGGAGATGCGAAAGAGAATGAATGAACCACGAGACTGATAGCCAGCCGCGCACGTGAACCACGTGCCCCTGGGGGAGGGTGGCCTCACATATGTGGACGTTCTTCCAGGAACTTCGCTGGATTCTCTCGAGCACCTCTCAGCTATTCATTTAGAGTATTTCGGAGATATGTACGGGGAAGCGATACAGGATTTTCGCAGGGCATGGGAAGGCACTTCCTCCCATCCCGCATTAATCGAGCACCAGTGGCTATTGCATCTTGACGGAGTCCCTTGTGGCGAGCTTGTGTTTTCTATCAACCTTTCGCGCCGGATGGTGGATCGGCACTTCACCAGTGTGCGCAAAGAGTTCCGGCAACAGATGCCCGGTGACTGGATTGCCTGCGCGACCCAAGCCGTTGCGGATCTGTGTCTCGCCGAAGCTGCGAGTGCTGGAGTCGATCTGCTTGGCATGATGAGCGAGATAGTTCCCAAGCATGTCGCAGGTTGGCGCAGGCTAGGGCTTTTTCAACCCGATATCGGTTACTGCGAGCCGGTCCACGCCAACTATTGGCGAAATTTCGGGGAGTTGGAATTCATACCAATGGTCGCGAACATCCTTGTTTTCCCCGCTGGCCGGCAGGAAGGTTTAGGAGTAATTGCTGAAGCTGGCGTTCGGTCATTCTTGCTGGATTATTACGACGTTCCCGAGGACAACGAGACTTTTATCCGGATCGTGAAAAGTTGTCGGGACCTGCCCCCTGCATGGTGAGCTGCTATTCCTTGTGTGGCTTGTTTTTGCGGAGTTCATCTGCTTGGGCTTTGATTCGCTGGAAATATTCAGACTCCGTGATTTCGTCCACGGACTCGGCTAACCGGGTGCGGTCAATTACCACAGAGAGCTTTGCGACCTGTTCACGCAATTTGCTTTCCCTCGCTAACAGTTCGGCGCCCATGCGCTGGAAGGTACGGGCGAGCTCACCCACTTCATCGCTGCGTTTTGCGGCTCGGTCAAGTGTGTGCGGATCGAATGTGTCATTCGACAGATCCACGGCCGCTTTGGTGATGTCTTCAACCGGACGCACAAGCCTGCGGCTAAGGAGAAGCCCGGCACCTAAACCGAGTACCAGAATGGCAAGACTCATCAGCAACTGTTGAATAGCAATTGTTCGACCGGGGCCAGCTAGTTCTGCTTGAGGCACCGCAGAAACCAAAATCCAGCCGAGTTCGGGGATTGTGGAAGTTTGCATGACCCAGTCTTCCGATACTTCGTCACGTAGTGTGGCAGCTACGGTGGTTTCCACGAGAGGTTCGCCAGGTGCTGGTGCGGTGGCCGCAAGGGTTTGGGTAACTTGTTGCCCGTCAGGTGTAGCGGCAAATTCATCAAGTTCTGCTGCTCCGTCAGGTGAGACGATGAGTTGTCCTTTTTCATCAAGAATGAAGAACATGCTGTCTTCGGAGAAACTCACTTGGCTCAATGATGTGGAGAGTTCGTTCTTGACAGCTTCCAATCTGCTTGTCGCAGCAGCCTCGATGTCATCGACGTAAACCCCCGTACCGATAATCCAATCCCACGGTTCGTAGTGAAAGACGAAGCCGAGTTTAGGCACGGATTCTGTTGCATTGAGGCGCACCCATTTGTATTCAACGTATCCGCTTCCCTCATTTAGTGCGACTTCGCGGAGCTCGCGCAGCACGAATTTCCCGTCGGCATCCTGCAAGTCGATGAGGTTCCTACCCTCGAATTTGGCATCGGGGTGCGAGATCGCTGTCATGGATCGGTCGTAGGTAAAAAAGTAGTCGTCGTTGCCGAACCGGACACTTTTGAGGAGTTGAAGCGAAGCTTTTTGCGCTTGAGCCACAGTGATTGCACCGGAGTCTGACATCGATCGGAGTTGATCCAGCGTGGTGGCGAGAGGGGCTGCAACATCGCGGAGCCCGTCGCGACGAGCATCAAGTTCAGCTTGACGGAAGACTTCCACGCTGTTGTATTGAAGATCAATGGTGCTTTCCACTGATGAATGCACGTTGACCATGGACTGGGAGACTTCTGAATACAGTGCATCTTGAACGGAGCGAACGGCAAAAGTAGTTGTCATAATGGCTGAAATGGCAAGAAGTCCCGCAATGAGCATTGCTAGTCGGTAAGTGAGAGTTGACCAACGACGCCGGGTGGGGGTAATTCTGGAGTCGTTATCGGGCGCAGCGTTTGATGACATTGGTTCCCCTTGCGTTCGCTTGTCCAATCCTGGGAAAAACGGAAAGTTTAGTGAAGTTATTTGGTAGAGGTTGTCAGTGAATTATTGATAGTGAACGCGCCTATTGATCCGCTTTCCACTCCCCACCGACCCAATATATCTCGATAAGTTTGATCCGCTGCCATTTCCTGCAGGGCTGATTGCACTGACTCGACCATTTCTAGGTTTCCCAATTGAACCGCGATCCCGTAGGGCTGAGGTTCGATCGAAGAATCCGTGCGTTCTATTCGACCGTAATCGTTACTCACCAAATAGGCGGCAACAGGGTCATCAGCAACGAAAGCATCCAGACGACCAGTCCCGACATCTGACACAGCATCGGGTAGCGACTCGTATCCGATTATTGTCAGCGGCTCTAACCCTTTGCCAGTGCATGTACTTGAGACGCGTACCAGGTAGTCGGAAAACTGAACCGTGTTCTTCACTGCACCAACGCGCAAACCGCACGGTTGAATGGAGCTTAATTCAGAATTTGCTCGGGCCACCCAGCTGGTTCCACCAATGAAATAGTCAACAAATGAAACTCTCTGCTGCCGTTCGAGTGTGTCGAACATGCTCGCAATCCCGATATCGGCCTTCCCGTCTGCAACGGCATTAATGACCGAGTCAAATGAGCCACCAACAAACTCAGTTTCTAAACCATATATTTGGGCAATGTTGTTCGCCAACTCAACTTCCCAGCCGACCAACCTTTCATTACTGGTGTAAAAAGCGGCTGGCGGTGAATCATCAAAAATTGACACCGTCAATACCCCAGGGGTAACGAGCGAATCGGCAAGGCTCGAAGGTGTGTCAGCGTCGCTGACCGGTCCGACTTCAGCAGAGGACTCAGAAGATGAAGTATCAGAGACTTGGTTGCAGGCGCTGAGGCAGAGGGACAAACTTGCAATAAGAGCCACAACCGCAACACGTGAGTTGAACTTGTGAGGTAGACGTTTCATTTCAGAGTTCCTGTCGTGAGATAAGTTCGGCGAAGATCCCGCCGCTGTTTGAGAGTTCATCGAAGGTCCCTTGTTCAACCATCTGTCCCGCATCGAGCACAATAATTTGGTCGGCTTGTTTGATCGTTGAAAGTCTGTGAGCGATCACAATTCGGGTGATGTCAAGTGCGGCGATACCCTGAGTAATGGCTTCCTGGGTGATGTTGTCCAGTGCACTTGTTGCTTCATCGAGGAAAAGATACTTTGGGTTATGTGCCAAGGCTCGGGCCAGTAGAAGTCGCTGGCGCTGCCCGCCAGAGATCAACGTAGCGTTCTCGTCAATCCACGTATTCAACCCAGCCGCCATTTCTCGCACGGTGTCTCCAAGGTGTACTTGATCCAGAAGTTCCCAAATGCGTTCATCAGGGATAGGGCCGGAGGCCACGGTTACATTTTCACGAATGGTGCCTGCGAGCAATAAGCTTGACTGCAGGACTACCCCACACTGCCGCCGAACCGCGGAGCGATTGAGTGCTGCAAAATCCTGGCCATCGAAGGCAACGATTCCTGACTGCGGATTTTCGAATCCGAGCAGCAGCCGAAGTAAGGTTGACTTGCCAGACCCCGATGTTCCCACAATCGCCACGAAGTCTCCGGTGTTCGCATGGAATGAGACATCGCGCACCACCCACGGTAGATCAGGCCCATAGCGAAAACCAACCCGACGAACTTCCAATGAACCGGAAAGAATACCGGGATCCTCTGATCTTTCTGATTCCTCGGTTTCGCTGCCAAGCAGCTCGGCGAGCCGCTCAATGTGGGGACGAACCACCTCGAATTCGCGCAGGGTGATGATCACACCGGTTAGTCCAAAGCTGAATTGTCCGAAGGCGGAAAGAAACGCCACGAATGAGGAAGCAGAAATAGTTCCTGCGGGTAGTTGATATGCGATGACAATGAAAAGAATGGTCATGGTGCCGAGGAATGACACAATCAAGACTTGACGCTGAATTGAACGAGTCCATCGAATGTTGAAGGCGCTGCGATACTCGGCGTATTTCCGCGCCCATCGCTTGAATCCCGCAACCTCGCCGTTTGATGTCCGAATCGGAATCCATCCACGCAGTAGATCTACGGTTGTGACATTCGAGTTGGAGCTGGCGTTTAGCTCCATAAGCCAGACCGCCTTGTCTCTTCGAATGATCAACCACGCGATGAAAAGTAAAACCAATCCCAGTACCACGGCAACGGCGCCAAGACTTGGGATAAACCAGACCAATAGTGATCCATTGAGCAGCACGAGAATCAAACTGATTAAGCCAAGGTTGACGTAGTCCAGCGCGGCCTGCAAAGCGGTCCACACGGGAACTCTTGAGGCTGCCCGAGCCGATGACCATTGCGCCAATACTTGCGCTGGGAGGCGAAGCAGCCGATCAAGCACCGCTCCACTTGTCGCCATTTCGGAGGCATCGCTAATTCGGATGAAGCCATACGTTCGGGTATACGCGAAAGCACCCGTTGCCAGGGTGAGAAACAGCAAAGCGATGCTGATCGCTACGAGCCTGGCAGTATCGCCGGTGGGCACAACCTCACTGAAGATCAACTTTGTAGCGAGGGGGACGGCGAGGCTGATCACACCGACTGCTAACGCGGAAGTGAGCGTGACAAAGATGTCACGGCGCATCCCCACCAATGAGACGCGAATGAGATCCCGGAGGGTAATTCCCCCTGTACTCAGCGGACGGATTACCTCGAGTGCGTGACGGGAGAAAGTAAGTCCAATTGACTCGTCAACTTTGATCGGGTCAGAACCTATTCGATGCAGATAGGGGGCAGAGTGAGGTCCTGGAAGAATTACCTCTAGGCCCAACTTTCCTTGAACAACGAGAACGGGTTGATTGACTTCCCACCAACGCTCTGCGAGGTGCACTTTTCGAGTACGTACTTGCGATGCTTCGAGCGCGCTGGCCATCTGTTGGAGAAGCGGAGCATCTTCATTTAATGTCGAAGGGCTGAAACTAAAACCATATGATTTCGATAGGTAGGTGACAAGCTCTGAAATTCGGCCGGGTGCATGGGGCTGTGCGGGAAGTGGTGTTCGCGCATTTAGTGATCTTTCAAGATAAGCGACAGCAAGTTCTGCGTCGTACTCCCTACGCATCTCAGATACGGAACCCTTTGAATCTTTTTCCTTCCTCATGCATCCATCAACTCCCGGTACAGACCGTTTTGCCCAGCGAGTTGGGAATGGGTACCGCGCTCGTGGATGCCGCCTGATTCCAAGACAATAATTTCGTCTGCGTCACGGACGGTGGAAAGCCGATGAGCCACTACCAACATCGTGCACCCCATGGATCGCAACTGTGCAATAACTGTAGTTTCCGTCCGGGCGTCGAGTGCACTGGTGGCTTCGTCGAGAATCAGTAGGCGGGGTTGACGAATAAGTGCCCTTGCAATTCCAAGTCGTTGTCGTTGTCCACCGGAAAGATCACGACCATTTTCTTTCAGCTCGGCGTCGTATCCGCCAGGACGAGCGATGATGTCGTCATGTAATTGCGCTGCTTTCGCAGCCGTGATGACATCGCGATCGGAAATGTCTGGGTCGAACATGGTGAGGTTGTCGCGCACGCTGGCCTCGTAAATGACGGTATCTTGATCGACAAATCCGATCTCACGGGCTAGTACAGCGCGTGAGTATTCGATAAACGGTTTATCATCAATGCGGATTTCACCTGTCCACGGTTCATAGAGCCCGGCAATAAGCCGACCGATTGAAGACTTCCCGCTCCCACTCTTTCCCACAATCGCAACCATGCGACCCGGATTAATTGTGATGTTGATATTTGCGAAGAGCGGCCGCTCGCTGGGGGTGTAACCAAATGTAAGGTCTGAAATAGTTAAGCGGGCCGCCCATGGGTCAACAGCGAGGTTACCCCGCTTGCGTCTGCCTGATTGTGCAATTGCAAGCAGAGCATCCATTTCGTCTACCTCACCGCTTACTACTTCACTCGGTACTACTTCACCTTCACCGAGGACTTCAGAATTGATGCCGTCGGGGGCAAGATTGACGGTGTCCGATGCCGGTTCAGGATCAAGATACGGATCTCGCATGCGTTGATCCACGTCTTGCTCAAGGACGTCATTTGCTTGTTCAAGAGCTCCTCTGAGATTAAAGAACGCATCTAGGCTCGGGACTAACACGACAATGGGTGCTACGAAGGCGGCGAGGAGAATGGAGAACGCCGCGAAAGTTCCCAGTGTGAGTGAGCCTTGGATGGACATCCATGCTCCAACGGTGAGAACCATTGTCTGAATGAGCAAAATGGTGAAGACGGGGAGCATGCCCAGCCACCCCCAAAAATGGGTGTGACCGAGTGTGAGGCGTCTACCGATTGAGCTATAGATTCGATCAAATGCAATATTTTCACTGCCGGAGGCTTTGAGAGTTTCCAAAATCCGCAGCGAGGTGCCAAGTTCGGTCATGGTTACCGATGCTTCGCGCGCCTGTCGCTGGCGAATCTCGATCCGTCGCGGCACAATCCGTACGATCATTAAGAGCAGGATCAGGTAACCGAAAAGTGCGACCATTGCCAGCGGAGGAGACAGGACGAACATGATGATCAGAAAAAAAATGCTGGTCAGTTGCGAGAGGACAGCACTGGCGAACGGTCCTGTCATGACGAGCGCAATGGATTCCGTCAGTGAAACTCGGTAGGCAAGTGTTGTGGGGTCGCGCTGACTGACGAACCAGGCTGGCATGCGAAGCAAATGCCACAGAAAACGTGCACTTGCCGCGGTAACCGTAATTGTGGTGAGTCTTCGGAAGGCAACAAGTTGTAATGCAGTAAGGGCAATGGCAAGAGCCAAAGCGATTATCAGACCGGCGATTATCACTGCGGCGCCATCTCGATTGCCGGTGCTGAGATAACCGTCCACAAAGAGTCGAAGCAGTCCGGGGGTGATAATTCCCGGAACAATCAGAGCGAGCCCGGCCAACACGACAAATGCGATTCCCGTGTGACTTCCGGTGTGTCGACCCACGACGGTTCGAAATAGGCCTGGGGGTCGAGAGTTACGGACGAGATCGGGTCCAGGAGTAATAACAATGGCGGGTCCACTCAGTTCCTGGGCCAGTTCATGTGACGTGAGGTTCTTTCGACCACTAATGGGATCAATGACATTCCATGAACGACCCGCGCGTCCAGCAATAACCACCGCGTGACCACCGGACCAAACAGCTATGGCGGGCAGGGGTATTTCGGAGTTTTCGTCACTCGAGAATAACAACTGCGCATCAGTGGTCTCTGCTGTGAATCCGAAGTATTTGGCCGCGGAGATCAATTCGGCTACGTCAACACCCTGTCGACTTACCCCGCATACATGTCGGATTTCCTCCTGGCCAACGTGTTTGCCGTGGGCAGCCATGACCATGCTCAGGCAGGTAATGCCCATTTCCGTAGATGCTTGGGCCAAAAAGACCGGGGTTTTCATGAAGATCCGAAGAGAATGGCCAACGGTGCTTTGTTACTCGTAATGATTTGCCCGCTC
Organism: Bifidobacterium breve; assembly: GCA_945861775.1. Classification (GTDB taxonomy): domain Bacteria; phylum Actinomycetota; class Actinomycetes; order S36-B12; family S36-B12; genus UBA4592. The sequence goes on along the minus strand of CAMAVT010000008.1, from coordinate 12,955 downwards.
CACGGCGTTCCGGCAACGAGCGAGTAATTGGGCCCGGTCCCAATCGTCCAGGCAAGCCCCGAAGAATTGGAGTTATCGCTGTCCAATTCAATCTGGACTTCGATGAGCGGTTCACTCACAGTTTCCAGTGACTTGTATCCCGCGACACTCCCCACGAGTTGTTTTATTCGGGAAATACTCATGGGGGTTTCTGCAACCAAAGTGACGGTGCCCGTGATGTAGCCGTATTGCCCGGCCGGAATGGAGTTAGGTGAAATGTTCACCTTTTTGCCGACGGCCACTCCTGAAATTTTTGATGCGGGAATGAGCGCGATCCCAACTAGATTTTCGTCAATCCGCTGGATCGTTGCAATACCGGAACCGGAGCTACTAAAATTTCCATCTTGGGTGGCTACTTCGATAACCGTGCCGGCGACGGGAGTGCGCACCCGCACCTCCTGACCAGTTTCATCCAACAGGATGGCCAAAGTATTGCCGGCTTCCACCACTGTCCCAACCGAGACGAAAACAGCAGCTACCGTGCCATCGATTCCCGCCCCTACTTCCAAGGGTCCACCGACCGTTGAAATCACACCTTCGACGCCGGTGGAGACGGGGGGTCGGGCCAGTACGCCCCATGTCAGGAACCCCAAGATCAGGGCAACGGCGCCCAAGAGAACGACCCACATGCGAGGGCTACCGAACACGGCAACTTCATCGAGCTTTTGAATTGGGGAAACCACTCTGCAAGCGTAGTTCACTTCAGTCAGCAGCGACACCCGGTTGACCCGGCAAATGCGCACCTCACCGGTTTAGTTTGACATTAACCTTCGCTGAGACGATCGAGGATTGCTGCTGCTCCGGACTTAACCTGTCGGCGCTGTACGGCGCTGAGTACACCCTGTGAATCGCGAACAGCCCCGTCCTTAATGAGCAAGGCCAGGCTCGATTCGAAGGTGTGCTCATCGATTTCGGGTAGCCGCTGCCGCAACTCATCTTCGGTAGCCGGTCCCTTTCGAAGGATCGAGGCAACAATTCGGCGCTCCGAAGCTGGGCGATCAAGTAGACCGGTGATCCCGGCACTGATCGCCTCGCGGCTGAGTGCGCGCACGACCAGAGGAGTGAGAGCCCAGACGCTTTCCGCCCGGGTCTCACCAACCGTAAGGCTGAGATCACCACAGTGATTGCCGGGGCCAAGGACGGCGGTGCGTCGTTCTTCACCCTCACCGTCGGTGACGGTAACCGCAGCTTGTCCAGAAATAATAAACAGGATTCGATCAGCGGGGGCGCCCTCCCGGTAGACGGGGTCGCCCGCCACATAGCTCTCTGTTACGAGTCGTGTGTAAATTCCGGCTTCATCATCTGGTGGCAGACCGAGCACGCTCAGGTCGACGTCGGCTCCAGAAAGTCGCTGCTCCCACATTCGTGAATACGCGGGCAAGGAGACGAGCAATTCTTGGTGCGTTCCGGTGAATAACTTGTCATGGTCAAGGAATGCGATCAGGTCAACCGACTCTGCGACTACGGGATCGCGAACGCTCAAAACGGTTGCCTCGTAGGACTCGGTGCGTAGCTCGGAAATGATCGCGAGGGCGACGTCGGGCTCACCCAACGAAATAAGGGATCCAGCCAGCAAAACCCGTGGTCTCCCGGCCACGGCGACGGCCAGATTCAGAAGTTGCCGGTCACTCACCGCAAGTAGGTTGCCACCCGGCCCCATTGTCTTGTCCTGATCCCCGAGTCCAATGGCGATGTGCTCGAGCCCTAACCGCTCCAAAAGATTGCGAGCACCATCCACACTAATTTCCGGATCGGCGGCCCGTAGTTCCTCGAGAATGGACACATCGAAACCGGACGTTTCATCGGGGACGTAGGCCAGTCGTCCTCGCACCGACGGGCTGCGAACATCCTTGCCATCGAGGGTCACCGAGCCTGAACTCGGGTTTTCGTCGCCCGCTAAAGCAGCGACGAGACCGTCAGCCAATGACCATGGGGATGAAACGACACCAAGAACGGCACCATGCGGGATCACAAGTTGTGCGTCTCGAAGAGTTTTTCCTGACTCCAACTCGAGAAAGAGGCCGCGAGCGGACAACCCCGCTTGTGGCTCCGGAACTTCTTCAACACTCCGGTCGATCCGATCGCCTTCGGTGAGGATCATGTCGATGCGCTGTTGTGAAACCACACCGAGCTGAACTGCTCGCGCCCAAGCGGGAAGGGCCTCAAGCCCGAGTACCACGCTCTCAACATAAAGGATGGCGGCGGCAACTCCGGCAAGACTGTCGCCACCTAATGCAACGGCTCCGATCGTGACGAACACCAGACCTATCACTCCCGCGGTGTGTGCACCGACGATCAGGCGGATGACCTGCTTACCTTTTTCGTGGGCGACGTGCTCGAGTCGCTCGACCGTGTGGGCGAAACGATTACGCTGCCAGCGGCCAAGATGGAGCCCGGCCAGCAAACGTGATGTTGAGATCGCTTCATCGGCAAGGGACGCAACGTCGGTGCTTGCCTCTGCCCAATCATGATCGGCGCGCATCAGTTTTCGACCGACTGTTCGGTGGATAACCAAGAAGGCGATAGTTGCGAGGAACATCGCAAGTCCCGCAATGGGTTCGATGATCGACAACAGGATCAGGCTCTGCGCCACCTTGATGATCCCCGGCAGACCATCGGCCAAAGTCTTTTCAACGGCCTCTGAAACACGTTCGACTTCCTCGGATTGTCGGGACACGATGCCGGCTCTGCCGAGCCCTTGCTGTCGAGAGATCCGCGAGGCCAGCGTGCGGTCAAAAATTGCGAGTCGAAGTTTGGAGGCTGAATCGACGGCGATGTGATGGGCGCCGATATGCGAGAAATAGGACATCACGAGTTGGAGAACAGCGATTGCGATGAGGCCGAGGATTGCCCGGGTGTCCCAGGATCCGGTGTGCAGAATTGACTCGACAACAAGAGGGAGAACAGCCGTGCAGGCCAGATACACCAAAGTGCCAGCGATCGTCCACATGATCAGTCCACGCATACCGACCAGATAAGGCCGGTACCACCGGAACAACTCGACCACAGCAGCGGTTGGGTTAAAGCTCTCAGGCCGGGAACCCTCGAAAGGTGATGCCACGATATCCCCTATTCAAGGTGAGAAATAGAAATGACAATATGGAAAGCACTTGACCCGAGGATCAAAGCATTAGCCGAATCTTAGCCCTCAACATTTGGCCAACATAGTGGGAACAGGGTGTCGTCCGGTTACCCGTAACGTGCCGCAATTATTGCTTGCGCACTGAAATCTGCAGGTTAAGGAATCGGCCTGCAACTTGGGCATAGGCCAAAGTGAGTTCCCCATTTTCGGTGAGGGTGCCGACGTAGGTTCCGGCCAAATCAGACCCTGAGACCAAGAGGCGATCTGCGAGCTGGCTGGTCATCAGGTGCAACGTGCCCTTCTTGCTCCACTTTTCGCCCACTTGCTTGCTCTGCCAGTAACCCTGAGCAACTCCTGCGTGGATCGCGGTGATAACAATTCTTTCTTGCCCACTGGCTACCTTTTCGGTTCCTTCGTATCCACCGTATGTACCTATCCACGTGCCCTTGAGGTCTTGAACTCCGGTCAAGGCAGTTGCCGCGGGTGCCGTCGTTACCGCGAAGGCGGTTGCAGCAAGTAGCAATGCGGTAAGAGTTGCGAATAGTTTTTTCATGGTGGCATTTCCTTTTCTCAATTTTTATGTGTGTGGTCTGCAACACAGACTGTCAAATATACCTGCATGATCAGGACACCGGCAATCACAATGCCCGCGATCACCTGTGCGACCAGTGCCTTTGATGAAACTGCGCGCTCTCTTTCCCATGACAAATGCTATGACTGGCGGGGCGCTACCCATCTGGTCTACCATCGGTTTTCTCAGATCGGGAGACTTCATGCTTTTTATGACCGTTCCGACCGCAGCCTCGCGGCCTGAACTTCTGGCTTCGCTCATTGATAACTGTGGTCTTCCACGCCAGTGCATTGTTATTGTCGCGACGAAGCCTGGGCTTGCCTTCCCCGAAGGGGTGGTGGTTCTCGAGGATTTCGAGTCGCCGAATATTCAGCGCTGGTGGGCACGTGGAATCACTGAGGCGGAGCGTCGCGGGGCCACCAGTGTTGCGCTAGTGAATGACGATGTCCGACTCGTCCCCAGCACTCTCACCACCCTGGAAAACGAGCTCATTCGAACGGGAGCGGCCATCGCAAGCCCGAGTCGTCCGCCATTTCACAACGGGCTCCACATTCGGCAACTTGTTCCTTATGAGCGGCATCTGTCGGGATGTCTGTGGGTCCTTCGACTCGATAGTGACTTGCGCCCTGATCAGCGGTACACCTGGTGGTACGGCGATGACGATCTTGACATCCGGGCTCGTCGACAATTCGGCGGTGTGGTGCTGGCGGCGGTTGAGTTTGAGCACCTTCATGAGGGTAGGGCAACCGCCACTTCTCCCGTATTGCAAGCGATGTCAGCTCAAGATGCTCAAACTTTTGAGCGGCAGTACGCCCGCCTTTTACGGATGTCCCGGTTGATAGCGCGCCGGCAACGGCAACGACAAACCCGGAAGTCAACGCAAGCAGGTGCTGGTACTTCCCAGTGATGTGGCGCGACTCATTTGTTTCAAGGACTACGAGGATGCGCTTAGCGCTGCCAATGATAAGCGCTGCCAACGATAAGCGCTGCCGACCCGCCTACAGGTGAGGGTGCCAAATTTCACCGTCGTCGTTGTGTTTCCGATGAAAGTCTTCTTACACGCGGATCCGGGCCTTAACTTGCGTGCGGTTGGCACTTCGACTCCAGATATTGATGCAGTGGGAGTTGTTGTCGACTCGTCGGCGATGAGGGGCGTGAGGTTAAGTGCGAGTGAGTCGAGGTAGGCAAGTCTATTCGGGATTTGTTGCGAGATAGCGTCGAGTTGTGCGGCGGTGTAGCCGCTGGCTGTGCCGAGTTTCCAGGCAAGGTAGGGAACAAAAGACTCTGCCACATCCTCGCGCATTGGGTTGTCGATCGCGTACGTCGAGATAAACCCCGGGTCTCTAGCTACCTGTTCAGCCCACTTCGTCTGCTCGACAGATCCTCCCGAATCCCAGTCGAGTGAGGTATGAGCACATTCATGGAGGAGTATCTCTTCAAGGAATTCCGGGCTCTCGATCGCGAAGTCGCTGTGGATGAGGATCGAACGATTGCCGCCGCCGAAAACTTCGTTACCCGAATGAATCCAGAGCGCATCGATTTGTGTGCGACAACTGCGGGGAAGTTGGCCGAGGACCCGGGCGAAGAATCGCGCTTGGGTCGTAGCGGCATCGGGTGAACCGAATTCAGGATTCACGATGATCTCCGTCGGCTTGGATCCATTGAACCGGCTGATGAACAGGTAGGAATTCTGGGTGACCCACCCGCTTCGCCTGTCGTAGGTCGTGCGGATTCCTCTCCCGACCGATTCCGTGCTGAGTAGGTCGCTGGGGCTGGCCGGTGTGATGATGTTCGGGCCAATCCAGACGGTTCCCTCGAAGGGTGGGGCGCTCGCCGCACGTGCTGGAGTCATGGTGCCCGCGGCGACCAGCGTGAGACACGCTAGGGCGCTCGCAGCGCGAAAAGCCAAGTGCACGTTGCCACCTCCTCGCATCAGGCGACGCTACACCGGATCGAGTGTGTAACCATCAACCACGTGAGGCAACGAAAGCTTGGGCGCTCACTCGCGATTGCCGTATTGCCGGATTGACCGTTTGGCTCGCTTCTTCCATGGGAGTCGCACTCGCGGCAACAGCGCCAATGTTTTCTTGGATCGCACCAAGCTCACCGCTGCGCCGGTGGCTGTGGCTGCGTCATCAAGAATGGACAGCAGAGCATCACTCACAGTGGATGCGTGTTGCCGACGCGACACTAAATCCCATGCGACTGGAGCAAGTATGAAGGCGCTGGCACGACGTCCTGTTTGTGAGTTCCTCGAACTCAGCAGGATCAGTGCCCCAGCGGGCCACCATTCGGAGCGTAAAGATAACGCTAGGTAGCGCCATTGTGAGGCGAACTCCTGTCGGGTGATGGTTAGCGCAAAGCGTTCTGAGTCCGGTAGTGCACGCAGTGGCCACCAGCGTTGAATCAATCGAGTCACTCCGACGGAGGCAGCGAGGGCCGGGTGGCCAAAGACTACAAAGAACGCAGCGGTCAGTGCCCACCACTCGAAAACTGGGCTGCGCTTACCGGGATAGCGCTCCTCGAATGGTCCGGCGAAAGTTCCATATTCGAATCGACGGCGCAGCCAACCGGAGAAATGCGTCAGGGATTCGTGGTGCACCACCGAGTTAGGCTCGTATCGGATCACCCACCCTGATTGAACTAAGCGCCAGATCAGGTCCAGGTCCTCTCCGATACGCAAGTTCTCATCGAATCCTTGCCCGTCGAGCGCGGATCGTCGAATCACGATCGCGGCAGAGGGAACACTCTCCAAGAGGGCTCCTGGTTCGACAGTGGTCGGATCGAAGCCGCCATCCAGTGCGCCATGTCTGGTTTCGTAAGCATCGAGCAGCCCGTGGCCTTGACCGCGGTTCACGATCCTCGAAGCGACGAGGGCAACGTTGGGATCATCGAAGTGTTCGAGCAACTCTTGCGGCCACGTCGGTGAAGCTATGCAATCAGAATCAATAAATGCAATGAAAGGAGCAGTTGTATGTCGCAGGCCCGTATTGCGCGCACCCGCAGGTCCCGTGTTGATGTCGTGACGCACGAGGCGTCCGTGGGCCCGGGTAACGACATCGATTAATGCTTCGGCGTTGTAAGAAGCATCATCTATGACGAGTACATCAGGGCGCGCCATACTTGTCAGCAGCCGATCTACTTTGTCTGCTCGGTCACGCGTGGGAATAACAACTTCAGCTTCCCAGTCCTGTTCGCTCTTCCCATGACCGAAAACCACCGGTTGAGCCAAGCCGCGATCGATCAGGGTCCGTCCAACCGAGCGTTCGAGATCGGTGTCGAGCGCCACTCCGGCCGAACCCGCTAGCAAGAGTTTGTGCATTAGCCGCGCGGCGGGTGCATTGAGCCGAACGAGGCGCCGGGGAGTTCCGCCGAGAACGATTCGACCATGGTCAAAGAAGTTAACGTCATGAGTGATGCGCAGAAACTGAACAGGCACATCGCCTCCTGTTGGAGAAACTATTAGATTATTAGATTAAATGCGTTGCCATCCACCAGTAACTTGATCGAGGTCTTCATCGAGTAAATCTTCAATCACTGGCTCGGCTGCAGGGCCTTTATCATCCTCGGAACTTTGATTGTTTGCCATAAACTTTCCCCTATCAGCATCTCGTGTGCAGGTTCTTGCACATCAGGTACTCACAAATGAAACTAGACGCACACTCTTACCTAAAAACGCTAACACACGCAGAGGCACACGCACAATGTGCTTCACCAAATTCACGAGGGTTCCGATTTAATGATGCGCGGCCGCTGGGTCCAACGCAGCTGATCCGATGTAAACATACCAGCCAGATCCGTCTCTGCCATGGCTATTCTTTAACGAACTGAGCACTACATAGAAGAATGGGAAAACTCATGCTGACATGGATATCTCGTCCAATAGCCGCGTTCGTACCGATATCGCTGCTGGCCTTCGTCCTTTCGGCATGTGGTTCGGGTGAGCCTGAATCCTCCGCGTCCTCGCAGGAAGCCTGCCTTCTGGGGAATGACTGCGCAATCGGCGACGTTGGTCCCGGTGGTGGGTTGGTGTTTCTGATCTCTGGTGGCAGGACCTATGAGATGGCTCCGAAAACATGGAATGGTGGCACTCAGGATCCCTATGTGGAGTGGTGCAGCGATACTGATTTAGACATTGTCGGCGCATCGGGCGTATTAGACACTGCGGTTGGGACGGGCGCAGCGAACACCAAACTGATCGTCGAAGCGTGCGAATCAGGTGCGGCGAATGTCGTCCTTGACTACGACGGTGGCGAGGAGACGGACTGGTTCCTGCCGTCCAAAGATGAACTCAATGCGATGTGTAACTATTCACTAAACCCAACCTCGCCCGCTGCACCGACAGTGGTTTGCTCCGGCTCACAGAATGAGACTTTCGAGTCAGGCACTTTTGGGTTTGTCGCGGATGGTCCCTACTACTGGAGTTCCAGTCAGGACGGCGCGACGTACGCGTGGTCCCAGAGTTTCGGCGATGGCTACACGTTCAACGCCAACAAGTACGAAACGCTGCAGGTTCGTCCGGTCCGGGCTTTTTAACCATTCAGATACCCCGCCCGGATTGAAGGGTCTGCATTGGGTTGAAGGGTATGGATTGGTGTGTCTCATTTGATTCGCGAGGGCAGTCCCGGTTAAGCCAATGATAAAAAGCCGATGCTCTTATTTAACGAGGATTTTTTACGGGGAATTATTTGCGTCGAACAACCTTGAGACTGATGTAGCTGCGCTCGTCCGTGCGCGTCGTCAGTCGCAGTGGGTATTTGCCGGTCTTGCTATGACGAATCGTTGGCAGCGTAACTACTCCGGAACGATTCGCGGTGGCTGTTCCCACTTTGTACCAGTCTCCATCCACCTGTATTTGTGCGGTGAGCACAGACTTTGGTGGCATACCAGGAACGCGTATCCGAGCCCATCGATTGAGGTTCACTTCATTTATGGGTGCCGATGCTATAGATGAAGCCGCCGGCTCCGATGCTATGACCTTGACGCCCTTGATCACTGCGCCAGCAGGAATCTGCGCACCCGGTGCGATGGTGACAGGCTTGCGAACGGCGAGTACCGCCGGAGGGGCAGTTGGTCGCGCCGCCAGAGAGGCCGAGGGTGTCGGTGTCGATGTGGTAGTTGCTGTTGGCTCTGTTGTGGGATTCGACGGACTCGATGAGTTGTTGCGGGCGATGATCAGATTGACGAGTGTGGTGAAGTTCGGTACGCCCATTCCAGTGGCCATGTCAAACCCGGGCAGCGCGTCCCACCCGCCAAGACTCTTGATGTCATTATTACCACTGACTACATCGGTCATCGCGGAGGAGTTCGCGGTGTCATAAAAGATTTTGTGCACATCCATCGCACCACCGGCGTTATCGATCGGTGCCATTCCCCGGGCAGTGAGAACTGCATTGACATTCGCCAGACCCACGGCGATTAATGGCGCTGCGGCACTTGTGCCAATCATGGGCACCCAAGGGAAAGTTGCAGCGGAACAGATTGCTGGGGTACCACTCGCAACACAGGACTGCGTGACGGTCCCTGTGACCTTCCAATCCGCATTCACGTCGACTTGCCCTACTGATGAAGCAGAAGTGACATTCGCGTTGGTCTTTGCGTAGGTAAATGTTGTGGTTGTGGGCACTGAGGCAACGGCGAAGGTGCCGTTAAATGCGGTGTTGGTTGCGCCGACCACAACCACCAATTGTCCAACGGAGAGGCCATGATTGGCCGCGGTGGTGATGGTTGCCACATTCGAGGTCAGAGCGGTGTTCGCGATCGTGATCGCAGCGGTCGTGTAGGTGAAGCCGTTGAGGTAGGGCGTGCCTGTTACGGTGAAAGTTCCATCAAAGGGTGCCCCGACGCCGGCAACGGTCACCGTTTCACCGACGATAAAGCCGTTGTTCTGTGAAGTCACGACCGTGGCCGTAGTATTGGACAACCACTTGGCCGACACCGACATCCCATAATTGGAGATCGCGTACATGGGCCAGCCAGCAAGTCCGGCCACATCGGGGATCATTCGAAAGCTCGTCGCACCTGGGTAACTCGACGTCGTAGCGGTGGTCTGGAAACTCGGCATGGCGTAGAGAGTGCTCTGCCCGCCGCCGGTGCCCTCACCCCCCGTGACCGGGAACGTGCTGAGGTTCGCGCAATTGGCGTTGGCGTGGTTGTCCTTCCAAACGTAATTCGAGTACGTGGATCCCGGGACGTAGGGAACGCTCAGCCCGGTCGTCATGGACTGGGTCTGACTCATCCATTGAGTCCCGCCCACCGCCACCGCACCGGGGTGGGTTGCGGGAAACGAGGGGGTGAGTCCCCCAAAGTTCACGGAAGCGTAGCCTGGGGTGGTCAGAGTGGTTGCTGCGATGTCCGAGTGGGGGAGTCCAACGGAGAAGGTGTTTGTGGTGACGGAGGAAATGGTGAACATGCCATGAAACGGCTCGGTCAGGTTGGACAGAAACACCTGCTGACCTGCGGCGAACCCGTGAGCAGCGCTGGTAAGCGTGGCCACGTTACTGGTGATTCCCACCTCGGTGACATTTTTGAAGACAGCATTGCTACTAAAGCTGTATCCGGTACTCGAGATGCAACCACCTGCGCCCTCATCTCCGGCAGAGATCACCACAATCACTCCCTGGGCTTCAAGCTGGTTCATCATCAAGTCGGCGTTAATCGCATCAGAGCTCAGTATCTCCGTTTGGCCGTAACTCAACGAGATGATGCACCCGCCGGCCGGGTACGACGCACTCTTAGCGATGGTGAAAGAAGTGCTGGTGGTTGGATCGACGCCACCGAAAGTGAACCCGCAAGCGGCGGCCGCGGTCACCAGCATCCCGTAGAAGCCCACGTTGACCGGTGACACTGCCATTGTGATTGTCGTGTTAGGTGGAAGCGCCGCCCCGATCACCGTTGCATCAAGAGTCGACTCCTCCCCTGGACTCGTGCTGGCGCCGGGCCAAGTCTCCGTGAGAAGGGTCACCTCGGTGATACCGCATTGACGCAGCAAGTTGTTGACCGCGATTGGATTCGCGGTCTCATTCAACTCACCGATCACAAGACGTTGCGGGAGTGGTGTTCCACTCGGGGTGAGTGGTAGACCCACGGACGCATTCCACTGATGTGGACCTATGCCCATTGGCGTGGGAGTGCACGCTGCGGAGGAGTAAGCGGGGGCCGTGAATGTCTCGAAAGATGATGCAGCCGCAGTAGAGACCACCCCTGCTGCGATCAGGGTCAAACATACGACGAGAGACGTTACGCTTAACCGACTTCTCGGTCTCTTCGCGTTAGCACCCACTGTTTCTCCCTCATATGACTAACAACACCCAATTACGGTTTAGGCCAGCCTGTTTTTCTGCAACGTTGAAGAATGGTACAACGGCCATCCTTAATCTTTTGGACACCGTTCGCGCAACCCACTGACATTAAAATCATGGTGCCTACTTGCGGGAGTGTCATGGAATCGTTTAAAGACAATTATTTAAGGACATTTATGTGACTTAATTTCGTTAGGATTGTTGAGCCGGGTCCACCAATGACAAGTTGTGGGACGAGGTGCTCAAAGACATAAGTGAAAAAGGGAAGGTAAGAAATGCGAGTATGGCGTCAGCAGAAACTTCTGGGAGCTTTTGTTGTATTCGCTCTTGTACTTAGTGGGTGCAGTTTGGGATCCGCTGAGTCTGCAAGCTCGGCTGCAGACACGCCAGCGTCGGAGTCTGCGGCCCCTGCGGCGTCTTCGGCAGCAGTCGCGACCGCGGGGGACTACAAGATTGGTGATGCCGGTCCCGGTGGTGGGATCGTGTTCTATGACGCGGGCTCTGTCCAACCATGGGGGAGGTACCTGGAGGCTGCACCGGCGAAATGGTTACGGGGAGATGACCCGAGCGACTTGTATTGCGATGAGTTTGGCGAGGCTATTGAATTGACTGTTGAGGAAGCCATCGAAGCGGGTGTTGCTGGTGCTGGGGAAAAAAGTGATTTGCTAAATCACTGTTCACGATTCGTCTTTGAGGGAGACGATCCCAAGCTGCAGTGGTGTGGCGGTCCGGAATTGGATAATTGGAATTGGGTTGTTGCGGGGACGAAGGAAACGATAGGGGCGGGTGCGGCGAACACTGAGTTGATCGCTGTTGCGTGCGGGGCGGGTGCGGCGAACACAGCGCGCGCATATGACGGTGGTGGGAAGACCGACTGGTTCTTGCCCTCCAAGGATGAGTTGAACGCCTTGCATCAGCAACGAGACACTCTTGGCGGGTTTGGGGCTGACAACTACTGGAGTTCTTCGCAGTTCGATGCGGTCAACGCGTGGAACCAGTACTTCCCCGATGGTTATCAGTACAACTACAACGAGTTCACCGGCCGGGAAAATCCTCCGGCATCCGGCGTCCGTCCGGTCCGGGCTTTTTAAACATCCCCTGTTTTCTTTGAAAGTGTTTCGTAGCACTCACCCCGAATCGCCTCACCAGTTTCCACTGAATGACATCGATCACTGGATGGGCGAGTCGAAGTAGGTTTCCGGGAAGGGCTCGTTGGCGAGCGTGTAGTGCCACCACTCCTCAGGAAGGTTTACGAAGCCAGCAGCCTCCATCGCGGACACGAGCAGTTTCCGATTGTCCTTCTGCTCAGCCGTGATGTCCAGGCTCGCAGTCGCCGCGAGTGGGTCAAAGCAGTCGAAGCCGGTGCCCATGTCGATGGAGGTATCGGCAAACCTGACGCCCTCGGGTGCGGCGCAGTCAACTATGGGATCTCCCACAACCCACGGCGGGCTGGCTGCCAACCCGAGTGGCACGAGAGTGACATCGACCGTCGACCCCCGGCTGTGCCCGCTCTTTGCCGCGATCAGACCCATGGGAAAGAGCTGGTCCTTCGCGAGGCGCGGGTAGAACTCACCGCGGGTGACATCATCACCGGGGTCCTTGGCCCATTCCACGAAATCGGTGACTGCCTGCTGTGGGCGGTAGCAGTCGTAGACCTTGAGGGAGTAGCCCTTTGCTTTGACGTCGGCCTGCACTCTTACCAAGGCCTGCGACGCTTCATCGGTGAGCCAGCACTCGGGTATGTCGTACCCGATGACGGGCCGTCCGACGAAGTTGTGCTCTCCGGTGTAGCGGATCTCTTGCACGATGTCAGGTGCAACGTCGGAGAGTCGGGTGAAGCCTGCGGGCGGCTCGGCCGTCTGGCTGCCACATGCGCTAAGGGCGAGTACGGCCGCCGCCGCGGTAAGGGTTCGGGCAATGATTGGCATAGGGACATCCTGCACGCCTGCCTCGCTGAGCGCC